>JAFUJY010000282.1 GCA_017467985.1 Bacillota bacterium | reverse complement strand
GCCCCTGACCTATGTTTGCTTCACTGATTATGATGCTACTATCCCCAACAAGGAAGTTGCTTTCCATAAGGAAGTGCTGTCCAACATTCTGGGTGAGTATGTGGCTAAGTGCGGCAAGAATCAGCTGAGACTGGCTGAAACCGAGAAGTATGCCCATGTTACCTTCTTCTTCAATGGCGGTATCGAAGTACCCAATGAGAATGAAGACCGCATCCTGGTTCCTTCTCCTAAGGTAGCAACCTATGACCTGCAGCCCGAAATGAGCGCAGTGGAAGTTTGCGACAAGCTGGTAGAGGCCATTGATAGTCAGAAGTACGATATGATCGTTATTAACTTCGCAAACCCGGATATGGTAGGTCATACCGGTATTCTGGAGGCAGCTGTGAAGGCTGTTGAGACCGTTGATACTTGCCTGGGTCGTGCACTGGAAGCTGTAAAGCGCAACGGTGCTCAGATGTTCCTGTGTGCCGACCATGGTAATGCAGAACAGTTGAAGGATTACGAGACTGGCGAGCCTTTCACTGCTCACACCACCAATCCCGTACCTTTTGTACTGGTAAATTACGAACAGGGTGTAACTCTGCGTGAAGGCGGCCGTCTGGCAGATATCGCTCCCACATTGCTGGAGATGATGGGTCTGGAGAAGCCGGCTGAGATGACAGGCACCAGTCTGCTGGTAAAATAAGTATTTATTGGAATAATATGAAAAGAACCTTCTCATACTAAAGATGCATTCGGGTGTGAGAAGGTTTTTGGTATTATTCGGTGAAGGAGGAAGTATATGCAGATTAAAAAGATTCGAGCACGAGAGATTTTGGATTCCAGAGGAAATCCAACTGTTGAGGCAGAAGTATTAACGGAAAGTGGTTTTGTGGGAAGGGCTAGTGTACCCTCTGGGGCGTCCACAGGAGAATACGAGGCTGTTGAACTGCGGGATGGAGGCAGTCGATACAGCGGAAAAGGTGTACAGCGAGCCATTTATAATATACAGGATGTGATTTCACCGGCGTTAGAGGGTATGATGGTGGATGATCAAGTGGGTTTGGATAAAAAAATGATGGAACTGGATGGTACACCTAATAAGGCGATGCTGGGGGCTAACAGCATTTTAGCGGTATCCCTAGCATGTGCTCGAGCTGCAGCGGAGAGTTACGGAATATCGCTGTATCGGTATCTGGGCGGTGTAAGTGTCAGTCGGATGCCTGTCCCCATGATGAATATCTTAAATGGTGGCGTGCATGCAGATAATACGGTGGATCTGCAGGAATTCATGATTATGCCCGTGGGAGCAAAAAGTTTTTCAGAAGGACTTCGTATGTGTACCGAGATCTACCACAAACTGAAAAAGATACTCAGTCAAAATCAGCTGTCCACTGCCGTAGGTGATGAAGGTGGTTTTGCCCCGAATTTATCCTCATCAAAGGAAGTGTTGAGTTATATTGTGAGAGCCATCGCAGAGGCTGGCTATAAGTCTGGAGAGGAAATTCGGATTGCACTGGATGCAGCAGCAAGCGAATTGTATGTACCTGAAAAGAAAAGCTATTATTTCCCCGGGGAAAGTAAAATGTCGGGCTATGATGTGTACAGAGATGCGGATGAAATGATTGCTTATTATAGAGAGTTAGCTGAAGAATTTCCGCTGGTTTCCCTGGAAGACGGCTTAGATGAAAACGATTGGGAAGGTTTGAAAAAGTTGACCGCGGAACTGGGAGATAGATTGCAGTTAGTAGGAGATGACTTATATGTGACCAATACGGAGCGTCTGCAGATGGGAATTGAACGGAAAGCAGGCAATGCGATTTTGGTGAAAGTCAATCAGATCGGAAGTCTGAGTGAGGCGGTGGCGGCGATTGAAATGGCCCACCGTGCCGGTATGCGGGCGATTGTTTCTCATAGAAGCGGAGAGACGGAAGATACGTTTATCGCGGATTTATCAGTGGCAGTAGGAGCCGGGCAGATCAAGACCGGTGCCCCTTGTCGGAGCGATCGGAATGCAAAATATAATCAGTTGCTGCGCATAGAAGAGGAGTTGGGGGAAGCAGCGGTATATGTAAATCCCTTTTAAGAAGAGTGCGGATGGCCGATGGATCGGCTGTTCGCACTTTTTCTTGTGATTGAGGGATTGACAGAATACCTTTGGATGTTTATAATAAAAGTGGCAAAGTAGCCAGGAGGAGGAGAGAAGAATGGTTTTATATAATACTCTGTCAAAGAAGATCGAAGAATTCGTACCTTATGAAGAAGGAAAGGTGCGCATGTATACATGTGGTCCCACTGTGTACCACTTTGCTCATATTGGTAATTTGCGCAGTTATATCATGGAGGATGTTCTTGAGAAGTTCCTGCGTTACGCCGGTTATGATGTAACTCGAGTTATGAATATTACAGACGTGGGCCATCTGTCCAGCGATGCAGATACCGGTGAGGATAAGATGCTTAAAGGTGCAAAGCGGGAGAAGAAGACTGTCATGGAGATTGCTCAGTTCTATACCGAGGCATTTTTCAAGGATTGTGAGAAACTGAATATTAAGCGTCCTGATGTGGTAGAGCCTGCTACCAACTGCATTGATGAATTCATCCATATGATCGAAGTTCTGCTGGAGAAGGATTATGCCTATAAGGCGGGTGAAAATATTTATTTTGACACTTCTAAGGTGGCGGATTATTATGCCCTGACCGGTCATAATGAAGAAGAACTGATGGTTGGTGTTCGTGATGATGTAGAAGAGGACACCAACAAGCGTAATAAGAGTGATTTTGTTCTGTGGTTTACCAAGTCCAAGTTTGAAAATCAGGAACTGAAGTGGGATAGTCCCTGGGGTGTTGGTTACCCCGGTTGGCACATTGAATGCTCTTGCATTGCGGCAAAGCATTTAGGTGAGTATTTGGATCTGCATTGCGGCGGCGTAGATAATATCTTCCCACATCATACCAATGAGATTGCTCAGAGTGAAGCCTTTTTTGGACACGGCTGGTGTAAGCATTGGTTCCATGTGCAGCATCTGAATGAAAAGGGCGGCAAGATGAGTAAATCCAAGGGAGACTTTCTGACCGTTTCTCTATTGGAGCAGAAGGGTTACAATCCTTTGGTTTATCGTATGTTCTGTTTGCAGTCCCATTATCGTAAACCTCTGGAGTTCAGCTATGATGTTCTGGACAACGTGGCTGCTGCATATCAGAAGCTGGTGGCTCGTATTAAGAATCTGAAGGCTGAGGGTGAAGTGGATCGTACTAAGGTGGAGGAGTACCGTCAGAAGTTTATTGATGCCGTGGGCAATGACCTGAATACATCTTCCGGTTTGACTGCGCTGTATGACATGCTGAAGGGTGATATGAATGACGCAACCAAGCTGGCCCTGGTGGAAGATTATGATCTGGTTCTGTCTTTGGGTCTGATGAGTGCACGGGAAGAGGCTCCTGCTGAGGCACATGATGATGAGCTGGTTAGCTATATTGAGGCTAAGATTGCAGAACGTAAGGCTGCCAAGAAGGCGAAAGATTTTGCTGCTGCAGATGCAATCCGTGCAGAATTGTTGGAAAAGGGCATTGTTTTGAAGGATACCCGTGAGGGTACCCTGTGGGAAAAGGTACAGTAATTATGGAAAAGTTTAGTCAGATTCAGTATACCCGCCCCAATATGGAGGCGCTGGAAGCAACATTAAAGGAAAAGATTGAGGCATTGAAGGCGGCTGCCAGTTATGAAGAAGCTCGCAAGGCGTATGTTGAGCTTTCCGGTGCAGATGTAATGGAGAATACCATGGGCAGCCTGGCCCATATCCGCAATACCATTGATACCACCGATGCTTTCTATGAAGAAGAGGTCAAGGTCATCAATGCAGGCCGCTCCAGACTGATGCCTGTATATCGTGCTGCGAATGAGGCGTTGCTGAATTCTCCCTTCCGCAAGGAGTTTGAGGCGGAATTTGGTGCGTATCTGTTCCATAATCTGGAGGAGCAGAATAAGCTGCTGAATCCTGCGATTATTGAAGATAAGATCGAAGAGAGCAATCTGGTAAATCAGTATCAGAAGGCTGCTGCCATGTGCCGCACCACCTTCCGGGGTGAGGAGTGTAATTTCTACGGCTTGTTAAAGCATATGCAGAGCACGGATCGTGCAGAGCGTAAAGAAGCTTTTGAAGCGTGGGCAAAGCTGTACGAAGAAGGTTCACCTGTGCTGGATGAGCAGTATGGTAAGCTGGTAAAGCTGCGTGCCGGTATGGCTAAGAAGCTGGGCATGGATAGTTATACTCAGGTTGCTTATCTGAATAAGCGCCGTTATAATTACGGTCCGGAGGACGTGGCGAAGTTCCGTCAGCAGGTAAAGGACATCATTGTTCCTGCTTGTGCGGAGATCTATGAGCGTCAAAGACAGCGTCTGGGTGTGGAAAAGCTGCATTATTATGATGAAGCACTGGTATTTCCCGAGGGAAATGCAACACCCATTGGCAATAAGGACGAGATGGTTGCTGCGGCTCAGAAGATGTATCGGGAACTGTCTAAGGAAACCGGTGAGTTCTTTGACTTTATGGTGGAATATGAGCTGTTTGATCTGGAAAGTAAGCCGGGTAAGCGCATGGGCGGCTATTGTTCCTCTTTGCCCGCTTATAAGGCTCCCTTTATTTTCTCTAATTTTAACGGAACCAGTGCGGATGTGGATGTCTTGACCCATGAGGCTGGTCATGCCTTTGAGGGTTATACCGCAAGCCGTACCCTGCCGATTTCCGCTTATTATCATTCCACCAGTGAGATTAACGAAATCCATTCCATGGCCATGGAGCATTTTACATATCCCTGGATGAATTTGTTCTTTGAGGATGCGGATAAGTATCGTTATGCCCATCTTTTTGGAGCATTGAATGTAATTCCTTACATGATCTGCGTGGATGAATTCCAGCATCGCGTTTTTGAGAACCCGGAGCAGGGCCCCAAGGAATGGCGCAAGATTTGGCATGAGTTAGAGCAGACCTACATGCCCTGGCGTGATTATGATGGTAATGAGTTCTTGGAAGAGGGCGGTTTCTGGATGCAGAAGCAGCATATTTTCATGTATCCCTTCTACTATGTGGATTATGCATTGGCTCAGATCGGCGCCTTTGAGTTTTATAGCCGTGATAAGGAGAACCATGACGAAGCTTGGGCTGATTATTGTCATCTGTGTCAGCTGGGCGGCAGCAAGGAGTATTTTGAATTGCTGGAAGAGGCCCATCTTCATAATCCCTTTCAGGAAGGCAGCGTAAAAGCTGCGGTAGATCGTGTCATCGCAGAGCTGAAAAACGCAAAATATTAATATATCAATTGACATTTTTTAGGCTTTACTGTATAATATACGGCAATAGCTCTAAAAAAGGCTATTTTCTATTTTTTAGATAAGAAGGAGGCAGCGGTATTACCGCGCACAAGAGATGAAACAGTATAGAGCAGGTATTATTGGTGCAACTGGTATGGTCGGACAGAGATTTGCAACTCTGTTGAAGGATCATCCGTGGTTTCAGGTAACCGCATTGGCCGCATCCGGCCGCAGCGCAGGCAAAACTTATGAAGAAGCTGTAGCTTCCCGTTGGGCTATGAAGGAGCCCATTCCGGAGTCCATGAAGGATATGATTATTCTGGACGCAACAGCTGATATTGATAAAATGAAGGAACTGGTGGATTTTGTATTCTGTGCAGTGGATATGCCCAAGGATCAGATCCGAGCTCTGGAGGAGACTTATGCTAAGGCTGAGATTCCGGTAGTTTCCAATAACTCGGCCCACCGTGGCACCCCGGACGTTCCCATGATTGTTCCGGAGCTGAATGCAGAGCATACCGACGTGATCGAAGCACAGAGAAAGCGTTTGGGAACCAAGCGTGGTTTTATCTCCGTCAAGTCCAACTGTTCTCTGCAGAGTTATGTACCCGCTCTGCATCCGATTAAGGATGTATTCGGTCTGAATAAGGTGCTGGTATGTACCTATCAGGCAATCTCCGGCGCAGGTAAGACCTTTGAGCGTTGGCCTGAGATGGTGGATAATCTGATTCCCTACATTGGTGGAGAGGAAGAAAAGAGTGAGCAGGAGCCCCTGAAGCTGTGGGGTAAGGTGGAAGACGGCAAAATTGTGAATGCAGTTACACCTTCTATTACAGCACAGTGTCTGCGTGTTCCCGTGTCCGATGGACATACTGCTGCAGTATTCGCTTCCTTTGATAAGAAGCCGGATATCGAAGAGATCAAGAAGATCTGGGCTGAGTTTAAGGGCCCCGCTCAGGAATTGAACCTGCCTTCCGCACCCAAGCAGTTCATTTACTATAGTGAAGAAAACGACCAGCCTCAGATCAAGACTGCAAGAGAGCTGGAAGGTGGTATGGCAATTTCTGTAGGACGTCTGCGTCCTGACACTCAGTACGATTTGAAGTTTGTCTGCATGTCTCATAACACTCTGCGGGGAGCCGCAGGTGGTGCCGTTCTGATGGCTGAGCTGCTGGCAGCTAAGGGATATTTAGATTAAGGAGAGAAAAACAATGGTTACAATTACAATGGAAAATGGCAAGCAGATTAAACTG
>JAFUJY010000281.1 GCA_017467985.1 Bacillota bacterium | reverse complement strand
CTTACGCTTTACGCTGGGCTTCTCGTAATGCTCTCTCTTGCGTACTTCCTGCATGATGCCAGCCTTGGCACAACTTCTCTTAAAACGACGAAGAGCACTATCTAAGGTTTCATTCTCCTTAACTACGACGTTCGACATGTCACTCCACCCTCCCTCTTGCTGTGTGATTGTGCATTACAACTAAGGGTATTATTCATAAGCACTGAATTGTATTATACTGCATCTTTGCCCTCTCGTCAAGCACTTTTTACAAGTTTTTAAAGAAAAAAACCGTGGGTTTGTTCCTCCCACGGTTTTAGATTAGTTCTTCTTCTTACCAAAGGGGCTCTTCTTGCCCTTCTTCTCACCCTTCTCCAACAGGTACTGATCGTAAGCATCCAGCTGATCCTCAGCCAGGTCGTTACCGATAACAGCATCTTCCGGTGCCTTCTCAACTTCCTCGATGGTCTTCTGAGACAGATCGGGCTCTTCCTTAGCTACAACCTGGTCACGACGAACGGGGATGATGATGCTGCGGTTGGTACCGAACTCGATCATCAGGTTGTCGTTAACCACGTTACCAACCTTACCATACATACCGTTGTTCAGCAGTACCCAGTCACCATTGGTGATGGCATTCTGCATGTTGGCGGTTTCCTTCTGACGCTTACGCTGAGGGCGAATCATCAGAAAATACAAAATTACAAAGAAAACGGCATACACTGCCAGCAGAGGCAGCATGGACTCCATACCGGCCTGCTCAGTTGCTGTATCCAGCAATACATTAAACATAGAAAGCTCCTCCTAATATTCATAGCATAATGTAATAATTATACATTGCTTTTTCTAAAAAAACAAGTCCTTTTTATAATTCTGAACAAAGATTTACAAATTTTGCGTTACATACCTGTGCCAGTTCTTCGGGATTGACCACGATGGTGGTTCCAATACGTCCACCGCTGACATAAATCTTGTCAAACTGCAGTGCAGTCTCATGAATCGCCGTGGGATATAATTTCTTCATACCCACAGGACTACAACCACCCCGTACATACCCGGTTACCGCAGTGATATCCTTCACATGCAGCATTTCAATGGACTTTTCCCCCACCGCCTTTGCTGCGGCCTTCAAATGTACTTCCAGTTCTACCGGCAATACCAGCACATAGTAGCCTCCGCTCTTTCCTTTGGCTACCAGTGTTTTGAAAGACTGCTCTCTTGGAACGCCGGTGGCATCTGCCACATGGATACCATCGATGAATTCCTTACATTCATACTGTATCAGCTGGTAGGCAACTTTTGCCCGCTCCAGAATTCGCATGGCATTGGTTTTGTTTTCTTTTGCCATTACAGTCCCAGCTCCTTGTAGCCTTCCAGACGCTCCTGGGCAAAGGCTTCATAACGTTGTTCATCCAGTGCACGCCGCGCTCTCTCCATCAATGTATTATAATAGTAGAGATTGTGCAGAACACACAGACGCATTCCCAGCATTTCTTTGGCCTTGAGCAGGTGACGGATATACGCTCTGGAATAATGCTTACAGGCAGGACACTGGCAATTTTCATCGATGGGGCTCATATCCCGTTCAAACTTGGCATTCCAAAGATTCAACTTACCCCGATCGGTGTAAACATGGCCGTGACGGCCGTTTCTGGCAGGTAGAACACAGTCAAAGAAGTCCACACCGCGACGAATTCCTTCTATTATATTAGCAGGAGTACCCACACCCATCAAATAAGTGGGTTTGTTCTTGGGCAGTTCCGGAACCACCGCCTCTAGAATCCGGTACATCTCTTCGTGGGTCTCACCCACTGCCAGTCCCCCAACAGCGAAGCCGTCCAGATCCATCTGAGCAATTTCTCTGGCATGGGCAATTCGCACATCATCCAGCACACCACCCTGATTGATACCAAACAGCATCTGATGGGGATTGGTACGGTCATCCAAGCTATTCAACCGGTCCATTTCCTTTTTGCATCGTGCCAGCCAGCGGGTGGTACGAGCCACCGAATTCTCGATATAAGAACGGTCCGCCTTACTGGGAGCACATTCATCAAAGGCCATGGCAATGGTAGATCCCAGATTGGACTGGATCTGCATACTCTCCTCCGGCCCCATAAAAATCTTGCGTCCATCCACATGGGAGGCAAAAGTAACGCCTTCTTCCTTAATTTTGCCCCGCAGTGCTGTCAGTGAAAATACCTGAAAACCACCGGAATCCGTCAAAATGGGACGATCCCAATTCATAAACTTATGCAGGCCGCCCATGTCGTGGATCAGCTTGTCACCGGGACGGACATGGAGATGATAAGTATTGGATAATTCCACCTGGCAGTGAATATCTTTTAAGTCCATGGAAGAAACCGCACCCTTGATGGCTGCTGCTGTTCCCACATTCATAAATACCGGTGTTTCAATCACACCGTGCACAGTTGTCAGTCGGCCCCGCTTGGCGCGGCCTTCTGTTGTTAATAATTCATACATGTAAAAAACTCCTTTTCATGGCGATATCGCCTTGGACAGTATACCCGTTTTGGCGACAAAATGCAATAGCTTCATAAAAAATTTATTTTTATACTAAAGCTCTTGACAAAGTGTATACACTCTCCTATAATAGATACAGTTGTTTAGAATTGCTAAACTTTTGGCTTACAACCACAAAGTCACACAAATACTAAACTTTTTACTTACAATGTAGGAAAGGAGTCGTTTCTCATGCAAATCGGAGAGAAAATCCGACAGCTTCGTATTTTAAACCAGCTGACTCAGGAAGAGTTGGCCAATCGCTGCGAATTGTCCAAGGGATTTATTTCACAGCTTGAAAACGACCTGACCTCCCCCTCCATCGCCACGCTGATCGATATTCTCCAGTGCCTGGGCACCAATCTCAAGGAGTTTTTCAGTGATGATGAGGAGGAGCAGATTGTCTTTCATAAAGAGGACTTTTTTGCAAAAGAAAATGAATCACAGGGGCAAAACATCTGGTGGATCGTTCCCAATGCTCAGCGCAATATGATGGAACCCATTTTGATGGAACTGGCCCCAGGCAGTCAGACCGAAATCGATGTACCCCACGACGGCGAAGAATTTGGATATTGCCTGTCCGGAACCCTGCAGCTTGTGGTTGGTAAAAAGACCCATACACTGCACCGCGGCGACACGTTTTATTACACAGCGGATCGCCCCCATTACTTAAAAAACACCGGTAAGGGACCGGCCAAAATTCTGTGGGTTACCACACCTCCCAATTTCTAATGCCGTAAAGGAGTTACACCATGTCCGATAAAAATGATTCCATCTTAATTGATTTGAAAAACATTTCCAAGAGCTTCGAGGATACTGACGGCGAGTCCAATTTGGTCTTGAACGATATCAGTTTATCCGTTAAGAAAAACACTTTTGTAACTTTGCTGGGACCCTCCGGCTGCGGAAAGACCACTCTGCTGCGTATCATCGGCGGTTTTGAAATCCCCACTGCCGGCAGTGTGCTGTTTGAAGGCCGGGATATTGCCAGCATCCCTCCTTATAAGCGCCCGCT
>JAFUJY010000034.1 GCA_017467985.1 Bacillota bacterium | reverse complement strand
GGTGGCGTAACTGAAGTTGCTATCGTATCCCGTGGTGGTGTTGTAACCAGCAGTTCTATCAAGATTGCCGGCGATACCATGGACCAGGAAATCGTTAAGTTCGTACACCGTGAATTTAATCTGATGATTGGTGAGCGTACAGCAGAACAAATCAAGATTCGTCTGGCTAATGCTTATTTCGATCCCTATCTGGAGGAAGAGAAGATGGAAATTAAGGGGCGTGACTGCGAAACCGGTCTACCCCGTATTGTTGAAATCACCAACTTCCAGGCAGCCATGGCCATTCGCGAGTCGGTGGATGCCATTGCCGCAGCAGTTTTAAGCACTTTAGAACATACTCCTCCAGAATTAGCAGCCGATATTATCGAAAACGGCATGGTACTGGCGGGCGGCGGTGCACTTCTTCGTGGTCTGGACCAAGTACTGGCCGAAAAGACCGGAATTAAAGTTACCATTGCGGATGACCCCATGTACGCCGTTGTAAATGGTAACGGTATGGTACTGGATGACCTGAAAAAGTACAAAGATACTTTGGTTCCCCTGCGGAATCTGCTATAATAGGTGTATACCATGGCCAAAAAGAAAAAGTCATTCTATAGTTCCCTGCGGGATCTGACCAAGGTCCCGCTGCGGGACTTAAAGCCCATAAAAATCGAACAAAACAGGCGCACCATCCATATGTCCCTGCGTCAACGCATCATTTCTGTCACAATTCTTTGTGTCGTTTTGATGATCGTTACCGTTTCTTTGGGACGAAACTGGGGCCCTTTAAATACAGTTTTTAATGCCACTATCTCTCCCGTGCAGCAGGCTTTTTCCGCAGTAGGGGAGTGGTTTTCGTCTCTTAGTGAGGATGCTAAGACCAAGGCAGAACTTCAGGACGAGAACGATGCCCTGCGCCAGCAACTAGAGACATTACAGTATGAAAACACCCTTCAAGAAGTAAAGCTTTCCAAAATGGATGAGTTGGTAGAGCTTTACGAATTGGATCAGTATTATGCAGAGTATCCCAAGTCCGCTGCCCAGGTTACTGCTATATCTTCCAGCAACTGGTATGATACCATTACCATTGACAAGGGTGCTGCGGACGGTATTAGCGACTTTATGCCTGTTCTTTCCGGCGGCGGTCTGTTGGGCCGTGTTGAAACTGTCTACCAGCACTATTCCCGGGTAACTTCTATTTTGTCCGAGGGTAGTTATGTCTATGCGGAAGTACTGCGCAGCGGAGACCATGTGGGCGTTCAGGGTGATATTACCCTAGAGCGGGATGGTTTGTGTAAAATCGAATTCTACATTCAGCAAATCGATATCGCTGTGGGGGATGAAATCATTACCTCTTCATTGAGTGATGTATATCCTCCCGGGATTCGTGTGGGACAAATCATCGGAATTGAAGAAAATGGTGATGGTGTTACAGGGACAGCTTATTTAGAGCCCTATGCTGATATTGAAGACATTTCTTATGTTCTGATTATGACCGATCTGGAGAAAAAACCGGAAATGACAGAAGAGCCCATCACGAATCAAGATTCTTCCGTTCCCGATATGGGGCCGGATCTTACCGGTGTAACCCCTCCTGCAGATTCTCAGGAAGAGTCTTCTAATAATTCCAGTGTCCAAGACTCCTCGGCTCAGGAGGAATAACCATGAAATATAAAGCACTTGTTATGGGGCTTTTAGCAATTGTTCTCTTATGCCTGGAATCTACCGTTTTGCATTATATTAAAATCTACGGGATCATACCCAATTTGACCTTATGCATGGTGGTCAGCTGCTCACTGTTGTTTGGCAGTACTTTTGGCCGCCGCTTGGGTCTTGTAATCGGCTTGATTCAGGATGTATTGTTTTTAGATGTCCTTGGCTTCTTTACCCTGTTATATTTTCTATTGGGACAAATTGCCGGCCTGTTTAAGAACGGTTTTGATCAGAACAACTTGCTGCTTTCCCTAGGGTTGACCGCATTGTTTGATCTTTTATTTTCCGGCATCTGCTACCTGTTCTTTCACTTTTTCCAGGGCAGAATCGATGTGATGTACTTCCTTACTTCCACCATTCTCCCCGAACTTATTTATACACTTATTGCTTCTATTCCTGTTTATTTTCTGGTTCGTTATCTGGGTACATTACTGGATCGCTTTATCGAACAGTATCGCCACCAAACTGCAGAGGGAACCATGCCCATTGATGTAAGGAGTGAAAAGACAAATTGAGAGAATTACTAAAAAGCCTACAGGCCCTTTTATCCAACAGGGTTGTTTTGTTGGCAATGATTTTCGCAGTCATTATTTATTTGCTCTGGAGCAACCTGTTTCGCCTGCAGGTTCTTGATTCAAAAACTTATGCAGAAATGGATACCAGCACCTATGTAACTACCACCATCACCGATGGTACCCGTGGTGAAATCTATGATCGATATGGACGAGCTTTGGCATATAATGAGTATACCTGGTCTTTATATTTTGATGCTTCTCAGGATATTGAAGACTTAAATTCCTTATGCAATAAAGTTGCCCACCTCTTAGAAAAAAATCAGGTTGAAACTGTGCTTGACTTTGCCATTGCTTATACACCTGAACGTGGTTTTTATTATTTAACCGATTATCAGGACAGTGCCATTTTGCGTAACTTGTTCTTGGCGGATATGTACAGTAAATCCAGCATTCAGATGACGGCAGAGGAGAAGAAGACCACCGCTCAGGAAGCCTTTATTTTCATGCGGGATGAACTCTTTGAGATTCCTCAAAATCAATATTCCATTCCTGAAATGCTGGAGATCATGCGGCTGCGTTATGCCATTTACAATCAGCGTTTTAAGACGGATGAGCCCCTTTTGATCGCTAATAATCTGCCGGAAGCTCTGCGCGTCTCCATTTTGGAACGCCAACAGGAATATCCCGGATTTCATTTTAAGACACAGCAGACCCGCATATACCCCGGAGGAGAGGCCTTTGCCCACATTATCGGTTATATGAGCAGTATTCCTGATTCCAGTCTGGCCACCTATGAAGCTAAGGGATATGATCCCAACGATTCCATCGGTATTGAAGGATTGGAAGCAGTTTATGAGTCTCAGCTGCGGGGAACCCAGGGTAAAGTGGATGTTACTTACAACAGCCTAACAAATGACGAGGTTTCAAAGACCACTATTCAGGAAGCTACCAAGGGTGACAACATTTACCTTACCATTGACCAGGATCTGCAGCAGCAGTCCTATACCATTCTGGTGGAAAAAATCAAATCCTTGCTCTGTGAAAAAATCACCGGTTACAGTACCATCAATGGTTCCGAATATACCGCCGGTGAAGTTTTGATGGCCTTAATTTCCAACGGATTCTTTGATCCCGATGAAGTTTTTGCTTCCACCAGCCCTTATGCAGTTGCCTTTATGAAGGAATATAACCAACAGACGAACCAGGTTATCAGCACCTTAAAAAATGCCGTTCTGAATCAAAGTCTGAAAATCAAGAATTATAATGAAGATCTGATGCAGATTTATAATGCCTGGATTGAGGTTATGCGAGATTCCGAGGGTGTATTAAGCACCGAATATCAACAGGCCGGCGCCTTTTATACAGAATATGCCGCCGGTGAAAAGACCGCTTACGAGTTTTTGGAATACTGCATCTATAATAATATTATTGATCTGGAATTGTTTGGTCTGGAGCATGAAATGGATGTTAACGTAATTCTAAATAAGTTTTTAGAGATTGAATTCGATAACCTTCGGGATAATAATGCATTCCAGGAGATCATGTACGGTCGGATTCTGGATAGCGGTCGTTTTTCGGAAGAGGATTACTTGTTAATTCTTTAT
>JAFUJY010000280.1 GCA_017467985.1 Bacillota bacterium | reverse complement strand
GTGGATTATAAAGCAGTTTTCGCCATCGGGGCAAATACCTGCAATGGTGTCAAAGAGACACTGGCACACTGCACCTGTAGAATAGTGATTGCGACTTGCTGTGCCTTCCCAGTTTTCCCATATGGTAGTCGCACCGTCCAGAATCTCATACAACCAACCAGGTTTTTCAGTGTTCTCAAGCATCTTATAAGCAGTTTCCGTCTCACCGGCTTCCGTCAAGACGCTAAGCAAGAAGGAAGTGGACAGGAAACCAGTGCCTACATGGTAGTTGCATTCTCTGACTGCCTTTACCAGCTTCTGCTGGGCAATTTTCTTATCCTCGCCATCCAACAGACCCAATGCCAGCGGACGAACGATTTTCGCCTGTCGATTGGTATTCAGCGTCCCAGTTTTCACAAACAGATAATTATACGCTTTCTTTGTCCCTTCGGCATATTCGGTATAGGTCCTGGCTTCCTCACTCTTGCCCAACAGAGTGGCAATCTTAGCCATAGTCTTCATAGTCAGATGCAGGTAAGCCGTAGCTTCTTCGGAATGCTTAGGTTTCTTGCCAGCGGTAATCTTCTCCTGGAATTCTTCTGGCTCCAACCACTCGCCCAGGTGCATGCCCTTTTCGTAAGTGTAAGCATTGTAGGGATTCGCCTTGGCTTCCTTTTTATCCTTCATTCCCAGATGTGCAAGAAGATAGTCCACGTACTTTTTCATCATGGAATAGAAATGCTCCAATATCGTTTTATCTCCAAAACGTCGATAGTGACGGTAAGGTATCAAATAGATAGCATCTGCCCACCCCACAGAAGAACCCGTATTGTTATACATCATATCCAGCCCCTGATAAGGTAAGACTGCAGGCAGCAGACCGTTTTTCAGTTGCGCATCCTCGATATCCTGAATCCACTTGCGGAAGAAGGCAGCCGTATCCATCAGATAGGCACCGGTATCAAAGAAAATCTGTGCGTCACCAGTCCAGCCGAGGCGCTCTCTGGTGGGGCAATCGGTAGGCAAGTCCAAGTAGTTGCCCTTCATACTCCACAAAGTGTTCCGGTACAACTTGTTCACCAGCTCATTGGAACATTCGAAAAAGCCGGTCTGCTCCATATCAGAGTAAACAGCAACGGCTTCGATGTTCTCAAATTCTACAGTCCCCTCAATCTGGACGTACTGGAATCCAAAGATTGCAAAACTAGTCTTGTAATAATCCACATCGCCGGAGCAGGTGAAACGGATTTCTTGCAGAGGAGAAAGCGTGGAGACACCGACAGCCTTCCATGTCATCAGTTTGATCATCATGGCCATCTGATCGTAACGCTTAGCCGAGACTTCCTCTTGTATACCCTTCAGGTTCACATGACCGTTTTCATCTAAAATTTCACCGCAGACCAGGCGAAATGTCTCGCCCACACCGCCCCTTACGGTAAATTTTAGGTAACCTGCGATGTTCTGACCAAAGTCCAACACCCGCTTACCATCAACGGCAGTCAACACCTTAGCAGTCAGATGCTCCTGTTCTTTTACAGCTACATTGTTGGAGCCCACCAGAGGAACCTTGGGCGCTTCCACCACTTTTGCCTTTCCGTTGTAAGAAGGCTTCATCAGGGCATTGTACACCTCCCCATCCTTCAAATCTGCAAAGCGGATGGGGCCATCGTTGCTCCAATCCCAAGAATTATCGGTGCAAATGGTAGCCGTAGTGCCGTCTTCGTAGTAAACTTCCAACTGAGCCATAACACTGGTCTGCCAACCATATACACCGGTCACACCAAAAGCAGCAGAACTGCCCCGGTACCAGCCGTCAGCAAGACGCAACTCCAAAGTGTTGCTTTTCTGCAACAACGCCGTCACGTCATAGGTTTGGTACTGGATGCGTTTGCGGTAATCAGTCATCCCTGGGGCAAGGATAAAATCTTCTACCCGTTTACCGTTAATATGCACATCATATACGCCCCGTGCAGAAGCGTACAGCCGTGCCTTTACAATCTTCTTATCAGTGTCAAACTGTTTTTTAAAGCAGTCCACGCTATAGCGAATCTCTTTCTTAGGCCTATAGTCACCTGTAATCCAGCTTGCCTTCCAATCGGTTGTTTCCAACAGACCCAGTTCAAACCAGCTTTCAGTGGCCTCACCGGAGACATCATTTTCATCCCACAGTTTCACAGACCAGTTCACCCGATCACGACTACCCAACTTCTCACCGTTATAGGTGATGTGAGTCATGGCAGAAGACAATACCTTTCCGCTATCCCACACCACTTTTTCATTACATTTTGCGATGATTTGATAAGCAGTCTGCTTTTCGCCACCCTCACAGTTCCAATAAAATTTAGGTGCGGCAATCGCCAAACCCAGTGGCTTGGTTAAATATTCTGTTTTTAAGCGTATCGATTTCAAACAAATCACTCCATTTCAAAATCAAAGGTAATCCTATTCGTCACACATTTTACACCTGTACTCAACCGAAATTACTGCGAAGCCAGGCAAGGCTTTTCTCAGCAGCTTCAAACACATCGCCATCACTGTTATCCAGATCGACGATCACATATTCCAGCCCCAGCTCGATGGCTTTCTCTACATAAGCACGATTGTCCACATCGCCTTCTCCCAGAGGGCAGAAAGTCTTTGCGCCGTTTTTCTTATCTTTCAGATGGATATAGCGCAGATGTTCCTTTCTTTCCTCCATCAAATCGACCACATCGCAGCCTGCGACCAAGGCCCAGTAGGCATCGATTTCCAGACAATAGGGTTCGACACCCTCCGTAAGAATATCCACTCCTACCCGTCCAGCAGTTACCCGAAAATCCTGCTTGTGGTTATGATGGCAGAAGGTCAGCCCGTTTTTTGCCATGTACGGCGCGATTTTCTGATATTTAGCGTTAAACTTCCGATAGTTCCTCGCATTATAGAATAAGACCGGAAGTACATTATAG
>JAFUJY010000279.1 GCA_017467985.1 Bacillota bacterium | reverse complement strand
GGCATCGGCATAAAATTCCTGCTCTTTGTTATGGAAGACTCGAATCACAAAACTGGCAATACGACGGGAAAATTCACGAGAATAACGAGGTCGGCCTTCAAAATAAGGGGGCTCTACCGGTGCATCGACTAAAGGTTGGCCGCGAAAAACATCCCATCCTTGTTGAATACGTTGATCTTGCGTCATACAGATTCTCCTTTAATTAATTATATTTGTAGCCCAATTGCATTTTTTCAGCAGAATAAATGCAAGGGAGGTTTTAATGATAATGAATGCAGCGCCCTGTACCAGCAGGTACATCAGCACAGGATCAATGGTGGTAAAATGGCCTAGGAAAAAGGCCAGAGGAACCATGAAAAGCCAGGTGTAACCCGTATCAAAAAGGAAGGCAACACCGGTTTTTCCTCCGGTTCTCAGGGAATAATATGCACAGTGAACAACGGTGCAAAATGGTGTCGCTGCAGCGATGATCCACAAAAACTGTGTGGCCATGGAGCGAACAGTTTCCGATGTGTTATAAAATAGTGGCAGGAAGGGAGCGCTAATAGCCAGCACAATTCCACTTACTACGCCAATCAGCAGGTTAAATACGATCATTTGGGCATTCTCCTGCTTCGCCTCTTCAATCTCGCCGGCGCCCAGCTTTTGACCAACCACGATGGCGATGGAGCAGCCCAGGGCAAAATAAATGACACTGAAAAGATTATTGAAGGTGGAGGCAATATTTTGAGCGGCGACCACATCTAACCCTCGCATGGAGTAGCACTGGCTTACGGTGGCGATTCCGGCAGCCCACAATAATTCATTCATCATCAGGGGCAGTCCTTTTATAAGGATGATGCGGATAAGTTTGACGGGAATCGTAATTTTATGATAGAGTCCCTGAAGGAATGTATACTTTTGGCTGCGAAGATGAGCGGTAATTACAAGTATGAGCATCTCGGCAAAACGGGCCAAAACGGTGGCAATGGCAGCGCCAGCCACGCCCATAGCAGGTAGTCCCAGTTTGCCGAAAATCAGCACATAGTCCAGAACCAGGTTGACAAGCAGGGCGACAGCGCTGGCCTTCATAGGCAGCACGGTTTCTCCGGTTTCCCGCAGGCTGGAGGCATAGCACTGGGAGACAGCAAAGGGAATCAGACCGATAAGCATAATGTACAGATAGGTTTTTGCATATTCCAATGTGGCAGCAGCACTGGCAGTATCTTCGTTGAGATATAATCCGATCAGTGTGGTATCCAGGGTCAGAAATGCGGAGAATGAGATAACTAGAGCAGCCAGAACGATCCATAGCTTGGCGCGTATAGTGTTGCGCACACCATCCATGTCGCCCTTTCCGTAGTACTGGGCGGTAAAAATACCGGCACCGGCAACGCCACCGGAGATCAGCAGGTTAAATACAAAAAACAGCTGATTGACAATGGCCACACCAGACATGGGTTCGGTGCCCATGCGGCCCACCATAATGTTGTCCAACAGATTAATGAAATTGGTCAGGCCATTTTGGATGACCACGGGGATAGTCACAGCCAGGACCATCCGGTAAAACTCTTTTGTACCGATGAGTTTATGTTTCATTTTGCAAAGTATCCTTTCTGGTATAAATATAGTTAATGCAGGGCTCGGTTAAGGGGCCGTGGGTATAGTATTTTTTTTGAGAGTTTTCTTTTATATATTCCCGAGGGGTACAGCCCATAGTTTGCTTAAATATACGATTAAAGCTGCAGATACTGCCAAAACCGGCCTGATATGCGGCGTCCGTGATGGAAACGCCTTGGGCCAACAGTGAACATACATTGCATATACGCAGGTTTTGAACATAACTATGAAAAGTAACGTCCGATTGTTCGACAAAAATCCGGCTTAGGCTATCCGGGCGAATCCCCAGTTCATGAGCCACGCTCTTAAGGGAAAGGGTTTCCGGCGGCAGCTGAGTGATCACATCCAGTGCCTGCAGCAGAAGATCCCGATGCTTTTTATGGGGTGTCTCGGTGAAAGAACAGCCTTGTAAAAATGCATGACACAAAGGCATAAGAATGGCCTGCAGATGTGTCCTATCATAACCTTGGTAGATTTGAGTCCTAGGCGGAATAATGGATAAAAGATAAGTGTATGTCTCGCTGGGCAGAGCAACCATGGGATTTTGTGTCGTATGATTTTCTAGCCACTTCCAAAATGTCTCGTGAGTCTCAGGAGAAAATTCCAGAACAACACAGATATTGGGTTGTTCTGACTGAAAAGAATGGGGAGTGAAGGGTTCTATGAAAATAGCGGAGCCGGTGGGGACTTGAAACACTTGGTCCTTAATACTCATCTTCAGCGTTCCGTTGGTAACGATGATTATTTCCATGGTTTTCTGGATGTGCATAGGGCAGGCAAGATCAGAAAACCATCGGGAGCGATGATAGGCTTCGTTAAGAGCAACAGTATATTTCATCACACACCTCCTTTGAAAAAACTTTTTCATCATTATACTGCATGTTTCTATCAAATACAAATAAAAAAGCCGAATTTTATAATCAAAATTCGGCTTTGTCTCACTTTTGAAATGGATTAATGATGGAACAGTCTCAATCCGGTGAAGGAAAGTACCATGTCGTGATTATCGCAGGCGGCGATCACATTGTCGTCACGCACGGAACCACCGGGTTCAGCAACATATTTTACACCGCTCTTGAAGGCTCGTTCGATATTGTCGCCGAAGGGGAAGAAGGCGTCGGAGCCCAGAGCCACATCCCTCAGCTGGTCCAGCCATGCCCGCTTTTCTTCAGCGGTGAAGACCGGGGGCTTCTCGGTGAAGGTGTTCTCCCATGTGCCGTCGGCCAGCAGATCCATGTACTCGTCGCCGATGTACAAGTCAATGGCATTGTCGCGGTCGGGGCGGCTGATCTTTTCCTTGAAGGGCAAGTTCAGTACCTGGGGTGCCTGACGCAGCCACCAGTTGTCGGCCTTTTGTCCGGCCAGACGGGTGCAGTGGATACGGGACTGCTGTCCTGCACCGATACCGATGGCCTGACCATCCTTAACGTAGCAAACGGAGTTGGACTGGGTGTACTTCAGGGTGATCATGGCAATGGCCAGATCCATCTTAGCGCTATCCGGCAGGTCCTTGTTGGCAGAAACGATATTGGCGAAGAAGTTTTCGTCGATCTTCAGTTCGTTGCGGCCCTGCTCAAAGGTGATGCCGAATACCTGCTTGCGCTCCAGAGCGGCAGGCTTATAGTTGGGGTCAATCTCCAGTACACAGTAAGCGCCGTTCTTCTTCTGCTGCAGCAGTTCCAGAGCCTTGGGCTCATAACCGGGAGCGATAACACCGTCGGATACCTCACGCTTGATCAGTCTGGCAGTGGGTACGTCACACACATCGGACAGAGCGATAAAGTCGCCGAAGGAGGACATACGGTCAGCGCCACGGGCGCGGGCATAAGCACAGGACAGGGGAGAGAACTTCTTAACATCGTCCACCCAGTAAATCTTTTTCAAAGTGTCAGACAGGGGCAGACCTACGGCTGCACCTGCGGGAGAAACATGCTTAAAGGAGGTGGCTGCGGGCAGACCGCTTACAGCTTTCAGCTCAGATACCAGCTGCCAGCCGTTCAGGGCATCCAGCAGGTTGATATAACCGGGACGACCGGAGAGAACCTTAATGGGCAGATCGCTGCCGTCTTCCATAAAAATACGAGAAGGCTTCTGGTTGGGATTACAACCGTATTTTAACTGCATTTCATTCATATTTTTCACCTCAAATATTCTTATTAATAATACGAGTTTCGTACTTGCCGGTCTCAATATCGATAAAGCGCACGAACAGGGACACTTTATTGTCTTCATTCAGGTTGGTCCACAGCATGTTGGTGAACTCGTCCAGATCATTGGGGATCTCCACCAGCTTGGGTTCGCCTTCAAAGCTGGGCAGGGGATTGCCATCACCCTGATAGGTGTGGATGAAGCGGCCTTCGCCGGCTTTGGCGTTGCTGTAAGCAAAAGTATAACGCAGGCAAGAAGAGGGATCACCGTTATTGCTCTTCAAAATAGACATGGCATAGTTGTACTTGCCGGCTTCCACATGCATAATACCGGAAATACGGGGAGTGTAGTTGGGCGCATCGGGCTCAAACTCACGGGTGCGCAGGGCCTGTTCAAAGGTCATCTGCTTGTCCATCAGGTCATAAATGGTATCAGTCTGGTCACCGTTGGTGACGATGGTCTTGTTGCCCAGTACACGTACGGGGGCGTAGATGATCAGGCTGGGGTCCACCAGTTTAGAAGGATCAAAAGCCTGGGTACGGATGCCCTGACCGTCCTCCACAAATACACGATTGCGGCTATTTTCGCTGCGGCCCATGATAAAATAGGCAGTGACCGCCTTGGTGCCATCGGCACTGCGGCCGATAATAATGCCGCGGCCGGGGTAAGAATTGCCGCGCAGCTCCTGTTCAAGGGAAATGGGTTTCATAAGTTAATACCTCCATGAAAAAAATAAAACAGCATCGCCATATCAAAAAAACGGTGCTGCCCAGACGGTCGGCTCAGTTGTATATCAACTGAGTTTCGAGCTCACTGCTTCCCGGTGGTGACCCACCTTAATTCCGTCAGTCACAGCGGCTTTGGATTTGCCATTATCATACCATATTTAAGGAAAAGTGTCAAACGATTGAAGAGAAAAATATGTGCCAAATATTGCGCAGGTTCCGGCTTTTTGCTATAATAAAATCAACAGGGGGTGAAACAAATGCGAGTGAGAAATGTTATTTTGGTACTATTATTGTCGATCCTTGTATCGGGTGCCATTCTTTACGGCGGCCAAAAGAAGCTGCTGGAGCCGAAAGCCCAGGCCATAGCTCAGCTGCAGGCGGATGTGGAAAGTGTGGATACTTTACTGGCAGGAGCACCCATGGTGCAGTTCGAAAATAGTGCCGCACTGAAAAGTTTTGAAGAATGGCCCAAGGATAACGTGAAAGAGGGATCTATACAAGCGGAATATATTTCTCCGGAGGGAATTCAGTTTATCAGTTTGTCCGCAGTGTGGAACGAGGAAAAGCTGGAGGATCTGTATCAGGAATTATTGCTGAACAAACATGGTGAGGAGATTTACAGCCTATCCTCGGTGATGGTTCTGCCCCAGGCGGATGATTATGCGGCGGCCACACACCAGCAGATGGAGCAGAATACCATTTTCTCACTGCATTTTCCCGCCGTCCCCCGACGGTTTGGGATTAGTCTAAGCCGAAATGCGGGCCTGATAACCTTGTATAATGGCAATGAATACGATACTGTTGAGGAAATGGCCGGCAGTCTAAGTCATGAATACGGTCACCATTTTACATTTTATCATATGTTTAAGGATATGGAAGATGATGAATTGATGGATTCTGAGTATGTGGAGCT
Source organism: Bacillota bacterium (assembly GCA_017467985.1). Lineage (GTDB taxonomy): Bacteria > Bacillota > Clostridia > Lachnospirales > Bianqueaceae > Faecimorpha. The sequence goes on along the minus strand of JAFUJY010000279.1, from coordinate 12,635 downwards.
GCGGGCTTTTAAGCCGGGCTATGCTTTGACCAATCGTACGGATACCAATTTCTACTATAATAACCATCATCGGTATGTGGTGGAAATTGCGGCAGAGGACTATGTGGCGCTGATGGGGTCACCCACAACCCGCAGAATTGCGAAGTATTTTGATGTGCAGGATTCGCTGGAGGATGCGGAGGGGGATTATTTTTGGGGAATTAATGCCCAGGTGCAGGAAAATCTGATGATCCCCATGGCCTCATCCCAACCGGGGCTGGCAGAGTATTTTTACAGTTTCGTGGAAGATGAAATGCCCGATTTTGATGAGCAGGAGTTGGTGCTGCGAATTGATGATGGACGTACAGAAGGATTTAATTTTGAGAGTGGTTATACCCAGTTTGAGCAGTATACCATTACTTGGGATAAGGTCTATGGAGAGGATGCTATATATACCCTGGTATGTTTTGAACTTGGTGATTATATGGAATCCTTCCGGGTGGTCCGTACGATTTATCCCGGGATGGAAGCGGAGGCTCGTGTGGGTGATGCCTGGGTTGAAAGAGGCGAATACATAGAATATGCCTGGGATGACCTGAACGAAGGCAAAAAATACTTTGTAGTTACAGTGGTTAAGCCGGATGGCACGATGTACATATCAGAACAGCTGATATATGATTTTGGCGGCTAAGGAGGGACGGACCATGAAAAAATGGATGTGTTTTAGTGTTGTGCTGATGTGTCTGTTCCTGGCAGGATGTTCCAAAACCACCATTGAATGCGGTGTGGATAATGATTTTAACGCCTTTTTGAAAATGAATATCCAAGCAGACCTATCCCAGCTGGATGAAGAGGACTCCGCCATTGTGCTGAACAGTCTAAAGGACCTGGCAGCATATTATGAAAGTGAAGATGGTTATGTGGTGAGCTTCGAGACAGAGCCCGCGGTGAATCTGCAGGTGGATTATGTGAAACAGGCGGATAGCTTTGAAGGCGCCTGCTTGTTGTTAGAAGAAATCCTCACCACTCGTAAAATAACTCCCTTTACCACGTTGGAATTCACCTATGGTGGTGGGGAACAGGAAAAGGGATTTGCTTTGCAGGGAACCATTGACGCAGATAAAATCATTGCCACCGCCGGTATTGAGGATTTTAACAAAGAACTGCGGGAGTTTTATCAGCAGGCCATTGCCCAGAGCAGCGCTGAACTCCGGGTGGTTTTGCCCGCCACAGAGGTGGTTTCCTCCAGTGCAGAAGTGTTCCTGGAGAATGGCCTGGCGGTTATGACCCAGGAGATTCCGTTGGATGCCCAGACGGTGATGGAGCTGAGCACACGGGCATCCTTGGTGGATGGCCGGGTATCGGATGTGACCATTGGAGAACAAATTGCGGATATTGAGGCCGAATATGCCGAAGCGCAAAAGCAGATCTGGATTGTCGCAGCAGTGCCGGTGGCATTGGCCCTGATCGGGATTTTGATTCGGATTGTTGTGAAAAGACGAAGATAAAAATTATGCCAGATGTTTTTGGGAATTCCAAAAGGATCTGGCATTTTTATGGTTGGCATACAGCTTTTAAGATTTTCGTCTGCCCTGCAGTGGTGTTTTGTGGTTTTTCGACTGCGTGGCATACGACTTTCGAGATTTCCGTCTGCCCTGCAGTGGTGTTTTGTAGTTTTTCGACTGCGTGGCATACGACTTATGAGATTTCCGCCTGCCAGGCATACGACTTTCGAGATTTACGTCTGCCAGGCATACAGCTTTTGAGATTTCCGTCTGCCCTGCAGTGGTGTTTTGTGGTTTTTCGACTGCGTGGCATACGACTTTCGAGATTTACGTCTGCCAGGCATACAGCTTTTAAGATTTACGTCTGCCAGGCATACAGCTTTTAAGATTTTCGTCTGCCCTGCAGTGGTGTTTTGCAGTTTTTCGACTGCGTGGCATACGACTTTCGAGATTTCCGCCTGCCAGGCATACAGCTTTTAAGATTTTCGTCTGCCCTGCAGTGGTGTTTTGCAGTTTTTCGACTGCGTGGCATACGACTTATGAGATTTCCGCCTGCCAGGCATACGACTTTCGAGATTTACGTCTGCTAGGCATACAGCTTTTAAGATTTTCGCCTGCCAGGCATACGACTTTTAAGATTTCCGCCTGCCAGCCAATCATTTCATAAAAAGAGCCGTTTCCAATTTCGGAAACGGCTCCAATTATTTACAGCGTATCTTCAGGCTTAAAGTCATCATAAGGAATCTTCTGCAAAAGGGAATGCACATTGGGAATATCCTTAGAATACTTTTCGTTAAGTTCCTTTTTGATGGCGTTGATGGCGGGCTGCACGAAGGTTTTGTATTGGTCTTTGACAGCCTTGGTATTCTTGCGATAACTGCTGACTTTGCGCAGCTTAGCAATGGCGGTCAGCAGGAAAATCACGCCCAATGCCAGCATAATCAGCAGCGGTAAGGTGGCATCGGCAGAGTCTTCCAAAAACTGATAAATAAATCCGCAGACGAAGGCAGAGATAGCTGCAACAATAACATTCTTCACAAAGTCCCAAAAGTCCAGGACAAACATGTCAAACCATTCGCAGATGATAAATCCAAGGCCGAAGCCCCAGATCATGGCGATGGATGGGTCGGGCCCTGCAAAGCCCAGAACCGGTGCTGCGGCAGTGATAAGAGAGCCCAGGAAATACAGGAAGTTGGGCAGATAGTCGCCGCTCTTCTTGGTTGCAGCCAGAACCTTCTTATATGCGGCCAGCTTGTCGGGGTAAGCGGCCTGCAGTTTTCTTTCGTAGAAGTCAGCCTCATTACCAATTTCTTTTTTCAGGGAAATCATGGCCTTGGCCCGGGCAGCCTTTTGGACGCTGTCACGGTAGTCGCCAAGAGTGCTATACTGACGGGCGGCCTCGGCATACTGTTCGTCTTTCAGATTGGCTTCAGCCCGCAGATAAATGCCTTGGTTTTTCCAATCGCTCAGAAACTGGGTACACTGGGCCTGGAGCTGGGCATTACCATAACGCTGCATGCGCTGGAACAACAGGTCTGCAGCGGGATTATAATCAGGAGAATAGGGCATATCCATCAAATCCTGCAATTCATACTTGATCAGATAAGCGTAGTAATGAAGTACGCCGTTTTCCGGATCGGTATCCAGCGCCTTAGAAAGCAGACGATTGGCCATGGCCCAGTCCTGATCCTCAATGGCAGCGGCAATGGGGCGCAGGTTTATCGCAGGAGCAACAGGGGCTACAGCAGGTGTAGAAGCGGCAGGAGCGTTACCCAGAATCTTTTCAACGCCTCGAACCAAATCCTGCATCCAACCCAGCTTGCCCATGTCCTGGGCCTGCAGAGCGCCGAATTCATCCGGCATGTCGTAAGGAGAAATACCCTTGTAGCAGGGGATCAGCATCTTTTTGGCATCATGCTGCATGAGAGTCAGATAACGGCCCCATTCATTTTTCACCCATACAGCCTTAAAGTATTCCGGCTGGGTACCAATGACCAGCATGACCTTGGCGCTGTTCAGTGCGGCGAAGATATAGGGTTCGTAGGCAGATCCCAGTTTATCCTCCAGGGTAATGCGGGAGAAGAAGACTTTGTGACCCTTTTCGGTCAAAGCGTAGTAGATATCCTGGGCCAGAACACTGTCGGGGGTACGATTCCCCTCAGCGTCGGTCTCTTTATAACAGATGAACACATCAAAGGGGTCTTCTTTAGAAGAGATGGCCAGAATCTTTTTCTGAACGGAATCGATATAGGCGGCCTCTTCCTGGTAAACCCGACGGGCGTCAGCATCGGCGCACTCCAGCGCCTTCTTATAGCTGGGGTCATCTAAAATAGATGTGAACTGGGTGCGGTGACAGGTGGGCACCCGCTTACCGGTGCGGGGATCTTCCACATATTCGATACCATAACGGCACAGGCAGGCACCCCAATGGGCCTCGGCGTCGGTGGGGTTCTGGGCCAGGATGCTTTCATAGGTCATGGCAGCGCGGTCAAATTCGCTGATGGAACGATAATGGTTAGCGCGGTCATACAATGCCAGAAGCTGCTCGTTCTGGGAGCGGGGCAGAGTCTGGACAGAACCGCAGTATTCACATTTGACGGTGGATGCTCCTTCGATAACTTCCAACGGAGCGGTACACATTTTACATTTAATTACAGGCATGGTAAAACCTCCTTATTCTAATTCAAGTTCGATTGCGTATATCTGCTCCTGCAGTGCAGCCTTCTTTTTACCCACAAACAAGCCCTTCAGATTGCGCAGTTCCTGCTGGAGATTGGCAAGCTCCGTCTCTTTGGCGGCTCGATATTTTTTGATGGCCGCAAGACGCTGTTCATCCAGCTTATCAAGGTCATTGAACAGACGCCAGTTTTCGTGGCCGGTAATGAAGGATTTGGTGGAAATCAGGGTACCGTCGGAACGCAGACCAACGGTGTTTTCGTCACTGGCCTGGATGGCAATGATGTCGGTCCAGCGACTCACCTCGCACTGGTGGCAATTGTTTTGTCCCACGGCAACTACGGTACCGTCGCTCTTTAAGCCAACGAGATGGTAGTAACCGGCGGTGATGGCGATAATGTCGGTCCATTTTTCCACGTTACATTGACCTTGGGAGTTGTCACCGATGGCTACAACCGTACCATCGTTCCTCAGACCGGCGCTAAACAGGTGCCCGGCGGCAATACCGGTCATTCCGGACCAGTCCTGAACATTGCACTGACCCACGTTCAAGCTGTTGTTGGGATCGGTGGAATATACAGTACCGTCGCTGCGCAGTCCCATAGAATGGAAGCTTCCGGCGGCGAGGGCCACCACATCGGTCCAACCGCTGACTTCACAGGCATTGTCCCCATTGAGACCGGCGGCCACAACGGTGCCGTCGCTGCGTAAGCCCAGAGAAAATTCTTTGCCGGCGGAGACAGCCACAATATCCTGCCAGGCGGAGACTTCCCCTTCTCCTTCGGAATTCTTGCCTGAGGCGACAACGCGGCCGTCGGCACGCAGTCCCAATACATGGAAGTAACCTGCAGAAACACCGGAGAGCATGCTCATCTTAGAGCGAGGACTGCTGCGCAGGGAATCATTGGTACCCAGACGCACCCCGTTGGGTGCTACTGCAAAAATCTCGGTGTCACGGGCGGAAAAGAGCTGGGCGGCCTTGGCACTCTTTTGAGAGCGGCTCATGGCGGACCGGTTCAGCTGACGAATCTTGTCACGGCACTGACGGGCCAGAGAATCGGAATCCTTATAACCCTTCAAGGACTCAAAGATCTTTTCCAAACGGTCAAGTTTAGCCTCGGTGTCGGCAAAGCGCATATCCTTAACTGCCTGGGTGTAACGGATCTCTCTGGGGTCTGCCTGGGGCGGCGGTGCTGCCACAGCTACAGTCTTATTTAAAGGAAGAATTTTTTCGATACCTCGTACCAGATCCTGCATCCAGCCAAGCTTCGCCATGTCCTGGGCCTGCAGCATGGCGAATTCATCGGGCATGTCGTAGAGGGTCATGTTTTTGTAGCAGGGGATCAAAGTTTTCTTTTGACCGGCCTGGATCAAAGCCAGATAACGGCTCCATTCGTTTTTCACCCAAACGGCATTGTAGTATTCAGGACGAGTACCCACGGCCAGCATGATGCCGGCACTGTTCAGTGCAGCGAATATGTAAGGTTCGTAGGCGGTGCCCAGCTTATCTTCCAGGGTAATGCGGGAGAAAAATACATGGTAGCCCTTGTTGGTGAGAGCATCGTAAATCTCCTGGGCCAAGACGCTATCCATAGTGCGTTCGCCCTGGGCATCCGTCTCTTTATAACAGATAAAAATATCAAAGGGTTTCTCCTGGGTGGAGATGGCCAGAATCTTCTTCTGGACGGAATCAATATAGGCGGCTTCTTCCTGATAAACGGCCTTGGCCTCAGAATCGGCGTACTTTAGGGCCTGCAGATAATCCTTGTCATCCAAAATGGATGCAAACTGAGCGCGGTGACAGGTGGGCACCCGCTTACCGGTGCGGGGATCCTGCACGTATTCGATACCATAGCGACACAGGCAAGCGCCCCAATGGGCCTCGGAATCATAGGGCTGGCGGGAGATGATTGTGTCATAAATTGATGCAGCTCGGTCAAATTCGCTGATGGTTCGATAATAATTGGCGCGATCAAACAGAGGAATGACAGAGTCGTCCTTGTGGGCAGGAACGGTCTGCACAGAGCCGCAGTATTCACACTGTATGACAGTCATGCCTTCCGTGACTTCCAAAGGAGCGGTACACATTTTACACTTTATAGTTGCCATAGGAATATTCCTCTTTCTATAGAATAAAGATTATGATTATTATACCATGAATAAAATGGAAACACAAGAGAAAGCATATACTCAGGAGGAAACTTCTGTATGTTCATATAGTGTTCATAGAATGTTTTGCCAGAGTTTAGATTTATTTGATATAGTTCAAAAGTGATCTGTTTGATACTAGGGTCAAAAGGTCATATGGTTTCATGCGTGCATGAAACTATATGACTTTGGGACCCGCAAAACACGAATAAGTAGCCATTTTTCGCAGAAAAATGAGCGGATTATGAGTGTTTTAGGCTTGCGAAAGTGCGAAGCACGAAGCAAGCCGTATCATAGTTGGGGGCAAAATACCTTTTGACCCCAACATCATCTATTTTAAGAAAGGATGTTAGCATTTATGTTGGAACTTAAAAACATCAGAAAGGACTATCCCGCAGGTGATGGTACAGTACATGCACTAAAAGGCATCAGCCTGCAGTTTAGGGAGAGCGAATTTGTTTCTATTTTGGGCCCGTCTGGCTGTGGAAAGACCACGATGCTAAACATTATCGGGGGGTTAGACCAGTATACAGAGGGAGATCTGGTCATTAACGGACGTTCGACCAAAGACTTTAAGGATAGAGATTGGGATGCATATCGCAATCATTCCATAGGATTTGTTTTTCAGAGCTATAATCTGATTCCACATCAGTCCGTCCTTCGTAATGTGGAACTGGCATTGACTCTTTCCGGCGTATCCAAGTCCGAACGCCGTCAGCGAGCCAAAAAAGTACTGGAGGATGTGGGGTTGGGAGACCAGTTAAATAAAAAGCCCAGCGAGATGTCCGGTGGACAGATGCAGCGAGTGGCCATTGCCCGTGCCCTGGTCAATAATCCGGATATCATTTTGGCGGATGAGCCCACCGGCGCCCTGGATACTGAGACCAGTGTACAGGTCATGGATATCTTAAAAGAAGTGGCCAAGGACCGTCTGGTCATCATGGTTACCCATAATCCGGACCTGGCAGAAAAGTATTCTACCCGCATTATTCGCATGCTGGATGGCGAGATTTTAAGTGATACCGCGCCGATTACTGCCACAGAATTAAAGGCTCACCAGACCAAGGAACAGCCTGTAGGCAGAAAAAAGAAGCCCTCCATGTCCCTGTTCACCGCATTTGGCCTGTCGCTAAAGAACCTAATCAGCAAGAAGGGGCGGACGATACTCACGTCTTTTGCGGGATCCATTGGTATTATCGGTATTGCATTGATTTTTGCTGTATCCCAGGGCATGACTTCTTATATTAATACGATGCAGGAGGATACACTGTCTTCCTACCCGCTGACCATTCAGGCCACCCATGTGGACATAGGGTCGCTGATGAGTGCCTTTATAGACAGTGCCAGCGCCAACGAGGACCACGACAACGATGGCGTATATACCAAACCCATTGTGTATGATATGATTCATGCGCTGAACAATATGGAAACCACCGAAAATGACTTAACCAGTTTCAAGAATTATATCGAGACGCAAAGGGCTGATGCTGACAGCGAGACCGGTTTGCACCAGGCTATCAATGGCGTGCAGTACACCTATGACCTGGACTTGCTGATTTATACCGAAAATGTGGACGGAACAATTATACAGTCGGATACTCAAACGCTGCTGCAGGAGCTGGTGGCAGAACATATGGGGATGAGTATGGCAACCTCTATGGAAAGCATGAGCAGTGCCCCCGGCATGAGTATGATGTCCATGATGTCTCCCGGCAGCGGTATGACACTGTGGCAGGAAATGCTGCCCGGCGAAAATGGCAAGCTGGTCAGTGAACTGCTGGAGAAGCAGTACGATGTGGTGTACGGCTCCTGGCCCACGGAATATAACGAAATCGTACTGGTACTGGATGAGAATAATGAGCTGGACGACATGACCCTGTATGCCTTGGGCCTAAAATCCAAAGCGGACATGGATGCCATTATGGAGTCCGCCATCAACAAGACGGATCTTGAGAAAGTAACGGACAGTTGGACCTATGAAGAAATTTGTGGCATGGAATTTCGCACGATTTTGAATGCGGACTGTTATGTGCAGGATGAGATGACTGGTTTGTATACGGATCTGCGAGAAACGGAGACCGGACTGAAATACTTGTACGATAATGCAGAGGTATTGAAAGTATCCGGTATCATTAAGCCCAGTGAAGATGCGGTTTCCGCCATGCTCAGCGGCTCCATCGCCTATACCAGTGAATTGACCAAATATCTGATTGAGCAGGGGCAGGAGAGTGAAGCGGTTGCAGCCCAGTTGCAGACCCCCAATGTGGATATTTTCACCGGTCTGCCTTTCCACGAAGTGAATGGTACCATGACCGATGAGGAAAAGGAGACGGAGTTCCGCAATTATATCGAAACCCTGAGTGAAGAGGGCAAAGCCATGGCCTATGTACAGATCATGTGCATTCCCTCCCAGGAACAGCTGGAGACTTCGGTGGCTCAGGCTACACAGGGCATGACCCGGGAGGATATGGAAGCCACCATGCTTCAGGCTATGCAGGCCCAGATGAGCATGAATGCCAGTGACATTATGGATTATATCGAAGCCATGGAAGACGAAGAGGTGGAGAAGTTATATGAGCAGATGGTGACGGAGCAGGTGAAAATGCAGTATGCGGCTCAGGTGCAGTCCCAGCTTATGGGCATGACACCCCAGCAGCTGGCAGGGGCGCTGGACCAGGCCATGACCGAATATACCACCCAGCAGTGTGCCCAGTACCATGACGAAGTGCTGGAGTTTTCTGAAACCACTTATGAAGAAAATCTGGCAGAACTGGGATATTTGGACCTGGAAAAGCCTGCATCCATTAACCTATATGCCGCTACTTTTGAAAGCAAAGATGTGATCGAAGCCGCCATTGCCACCTACAATGAAGGTGTGGATGAGCTGTCCGAGATCAAATATACCGATTATGTGGGGCTGATGATGTCCTCTGTAACTTCAATTATTAATGCCATCACCTATGTATTGATTGCCTTTGTGGCGATTTCTCTTGTGGTTTCTTCGATTATGATTGGCGTTATCACGTTGATTTCTGTGCAGGAACGTACCAAAGAAATCGGTATCCTGCGGGCCATCGGAGCCTCCAAGCGTAATGTTTCCAGCATGTTTAATGCGGAGACGGTGATGATTGGTTTTGCATCCGGTTTGCTGGGCGTTGTTGTGACGTACCTGCTGTGCTTCCCCATCAATGCCATCATTCAGGCACTGACGGGCATTGTGAACCTGAAGGCGTTTTTGCCCATGAATGCGGCGTTGATTTTAATCGCCATCAGTGTATTGCTGACCATGTTTGCGGGCATTATTCCTTCCCGCAGTGCTGCCAAGAAAGACCCGGTAGTGGCACTTAGAACTGAATAAAGAACCATAGAGAAGGAGTTGATTTTTATGAGAATCAGCTCCTTTTTAAAAGTCCCTTGAAAAAGTTGATGGTTTGGATAAAAAGTCCCTTGAAAAAGTTGATGGTTTAGCTAAAAAGTCCCTTGAAAAAGTTGTCACTTTCGTATATACTATATATTAAGGAGGTGGTTTTGAATGTTGAAAAGAAAGATTGAGCAAAAGCTGATAGAATGGAAGAATACAGATGGACATAAACCATTGATAATCAAAGGATGCCGTCAGTGTGGAAAAACATTTTCTGTTTTAGATTTTGCTAGGAATCATTATAAAAATGTTGTGTATTTGAATTTTTTCGAGAATCCGGATTATGCATCGGTGTTTTCTGGATCATTGGAAATTGATAATATTGTTATGTTGCTGTCAGCATTGCTGGGAAATGAAGCAGTATTTGAAGCAGGACAGACCGTATTGATTTTGGATGAAATTCAAGAATGTCCAGAAGCAAGAACTGCGCTTAAATTCTTTAGGATAGATGGTCGGTTGATGTAATTGGTACGGGTTCATTGCTAGGTGTGAAGGGATATGGTAAAGAACCAAGATCTATCCCCGTTGGTTCTGAAACAGTGATTGATATGTACCCGCTGGATTTTGAAGAGTTTTTATGGGCAAATGGTATTACAGAACCCATCATTGAAATGTTAAAAAAGAATTTGATTGCGGAGACGCCAATCCCGGAGGCTCTGCACAATCGTATGAGACAATTACTTTTGCAATACACCGTGGTTGGCGGCATGCAGGATGTGGTTCAGCACTTCATTGATACGAAACAAATGCACGAAGTACTGCAGATGCAAAGGGATATTGTGCGTTCCTATGAGGATGACATGGTAAAATATGCCGAGAAAAAAGACAAGTCCCGCATTAAAGAATGTTTTCAGTCCATTCCTAAACAACTGAGCAAAGAAAATAAAAAGTTTCAATATTCCATTGTTAAAAAAGGGGCGACCGCTTCGAAATATACAGGCAGTTTGCAATGGATCGAGGATGCTGGCATTATTTCGCGATGTTATAATTTGTCTATTACAGAACTTCCGTTGGATGGTAATGCAGAGGAAGATGTATTTAAGGTATATATGAGAGATTGTGGCTTATTTGTCAGTATGCTGGAGGATGGTACGCAGTACGATATCCTTCAAGGAAATCTGTTGGGCTATAAAGGTGCGATTTTTGAAAATCTGATCGCAGATATTTTTGCTAAAATGGGCCTTAGATTGTATTATTTTCATAAGGAGTCTGGGTTGGAGGTGGATTTTGTAATTCGTTATAAAAGCGAATGTACATTAGTTGAGGTGAAAGCCGCAACAGGCAATACGAAAAGTACAAAAACAATCCTGCGACATCCGGAAAAGTATCATGTTAATAGTGCAATTAAATTGGGTGACTATAATATAGGTCGAACGGAGCAGATTTTAACGCTCCCGATATATATGGCATTTTTATTAAAAGAAGTATGAAAGGAGTATGATCGTATGAAATTAACCGATATTCATCTCAGAGACCCGTTTATTTTAGCGGAGGACGGCAAGTATTATTTATATGGTTCCCGAGGGGGTGAAGCCTGGGGAAAATGTACCGGACTGGATGTGTATGTAAGCGAGGACTTGGAAGACTGGTCCCAGCCCATCGTGGCCTTTACACCGCCGCCGGATTTTTGGTCCGATACCAACTTCTGGGCGCCGGAAGTACATAATTATAAAGGCAAGTATTATATGTTCGTATCCTTTATCAGCGATGTGCGTGATCGAGGAACGCAGATTTTAATTGCGGACAGTCCCTTGGGCCCCTTTGTTCCCCATAGTGACGGACCTGTGACGCCGGCCCATTATCGCAGCCTGGACGGGACGCTGTATATTGATGATAAGGGTGTGCCCTATATGATCTTCTGTCATGAACATCGCCAGGTTGTTGATGGTGAGATGTGCTGGCTGCAGCTGAGCGATGATTTGAAAGAAGCGGTGGGTGAGCCTCAGCTGATGTTTACGGCGACAGAGCCAATTTGGTCTCTGAAGAATCAGCCCAGCTATATCACCGATGGGCCCTTTGTTTACCGTACCAAGGGTGGCAAGTTCCTGCTGCTGTGGTCCAGCTTTAGCGTGGATGGTTATGTGGAGGCGATCGCCTATTCTGATAATAATCAGTTGGACGGTAAGTGGATTCACTGTGAAAAGCCTCTGTACAGCGGGGACGGTGGCCACGGTATGGTCTTTACTACCTTTGATGGCCGACTGATGATGGTGCTGCATACGCCCAATGGGCAGCCCAATGAGCGACCCAAACTGATTGAGCTGTACGAAGAGGATGATATGCTGTATGTTAAGTAAATTATATCAAAAATAAAAAGAGGAGCGTTGGCAAGAAGTCAACGCTCCCCTTTTTATAGGAGGTAACGAATTGTTTAGTCTTCAATAGCAGCCTTTTGTGTCAGAACAGCACGGAAGATCGCGGGATCAAACTTAGGTTCACGGGCATAGGTATACAAGCCGTTTTGTTCTTGTTCTACATTGGTAAGCTGAGTGTAGCAAAGGCCCATGATGTTGGGGTTGTTGAGAATGGCTGCGGTTAAACCACAGAAACGGTCAATAAATTCCTCAGGAGTCTTGGGATTATTTCCATATCCCCAGCCGCTGGGATCGGTGGTCCAGCCGATGCCGCCGTATTCACTGATGAAAACAGGCATTTTACCATCGTAGGTCTGACGGTTTTTGAAACGGTCATACAGTTCACCGCCTTCGCCAAAGGGAGCATAATTGGCGCTGAAAGATGCCACATCCTGATTGTAATCATGAACATCGAAGATATCGGTCTGCACATGGAAGTTACCACTGGTATCAATACAAGGACGGGTATCGTCCGCACTCTTGGTTGCCAGATAAACCATGCGAAGCACATCATCACACTGCTTGCGGCCGTTTACATCCCATGTCTCATTG
>JAFUJY010000278.1 GCA_017467985.1 Bacillota bacterium | reverse complement strand
TCCTGCTGAAGACTGCGGTCCAGCAACTCATGGGAATGTCTGGCATCGGACAACGCTTTCTCCAACTGCCCTCGCTCAGACTGGCATATCCTCAACTGCTCCTGCAGCATCCGCACCGGCTCACTGCCAAATCGTTCCACTTCTTGGCGCAAAGCACCCTCTAATCCTGCGGCCTCCACCTGACACTGGGCAGCCTCTTGACGAGCCTGTTCTTCTTGGCTTTGGCACTGGACCATTTTCTCCCGATGCTCCGGCAGACGCTGCTGCAGCCTGGTCAACTCCTGCTGCTGCAGTTCCAACTGTCGGATCTGCCGTTTTGCACCAGATGCTGCTTTCTCCGTTTCTGCCATATCAGTCAAGGACACATCCAATTCCTGTAAATGAGCCATTTCTGCTTCATAGGTACTCTTATACTCCGCAGCCAAGACACTTTCGTCTCCTCGCCGCTTTTGCAGTTCTTCTACTTTACTCCGCAGCAGCTTACGCTCTGCTTCACTGGGCACATGGTCCTCTAACTTGGCCTTATCCGGATGATGGATGGAACCGCATACCGGGCATGCTTGTCCCTCCACCAGAGTCTGGGCCAGAATACCCGCCTGGGCACGAAACCACAAATCTTCTCCTGTTTGATGGGCTGTTCTGGCCTCTGCCAGGTCCTGCTCCACCTGTAAATACACCAGCTGCTGCTTTTCCCAGCGATTTTTCAGTTGTTTACACAGCTCTTCCAGGTTCTGAGCCCGCCTCATCTGTACCAACTGATGTTCTAACTGTGTACTTTGAGCACGCAGTTCTCCCAACTGTAATGGCACCTGACTTAACTCTTGGACTCTTGCCTCATCCTTCTGCAGAAGTTCAGTCCACTGCTCATACTGTTTATGCCGCAGTGCTTGCTGTTCTTGCTTGGATGCTGCCTTGCGCTGGGCCTCCTGCAGTTTACGGCCTAACTCGTTGGCCCGCGCCCGGGACTTGATCTTCTCCTCAAGCTGGGCCTGGACAATATTATATTCTTTGATCTTTTCTTCTTTATCTGCGGCACTCTCCAGTACTTTACGGGCCTGTTCCAATGCCTCTTGCTGCTGGGATATCTTCTGCCGCTGAGCCTGCAGTCGTTCTTCTGCCTGCTGCAGCTGTGCATATTGCTTTTGCAGCGCACGCAGCTGCTCCAACCGGTGGATCAACTGTTTTTCCTGCTCCTCCAGGTCCGTCCTGGTTTGGTCGTCAGCTTCAATCCAGCCTTTGATGCCCTGCATCAGGTTCTTGGCCCGATACGGATCCTTTTGGGCGATGGCCTCTTCCAGCTCCGTCCCCACCGTATCGTGACAGGGCGGCTGTACCATCTGCAAAACGCTCAAAATCTGGGTTTTGTTGCGCTCCACTTCGGCTCTGGCCTCGGACACCCGCGTTTTTAACTGGGTCTGCAGATACTGGCAGTCCTCAGTGTGGAAAACTTTACGAAAAATGGCGCCACGCTGCTCGGACCCAGCCAGCAGCAACTGCAAAAACTCGCCCTGGGCAATCATAGCCACCTGCTTAAACTGCTTATAATTCAGCCCCAGCAGCTCTTCCACCTTGCGGTTCACCGTTTCTTTACCGGTGAGAACTGTCCCATCCGGCAGAGTAAATGCGGCCTTGGGCAACTCCGTCGTGGTGCCTTTACCATTTTTACGGGGCCGCTCATATCGGGGACTGCGCTCAATTTCATACTCTTCCCCATGCTGGGAAAACTTCAGCCATACCCTGGTGGGCTCTGTGGCTTCAGCATAATGACTGCGCACCGAATCCACCTGACGAGAACTTCCACTGGTCTCCCCAAACAGGGCAAAACTGATACCGTCAAAGATGGTGGTCTTACCGGCACCTGTGTCACCGGTGATCAAGAACACCCCCGACAACTGGGAAAATTCAATGATCTCCGTCCCTCCGAAGGGTCCAAAGCCCTGCATTTCCAATCGAATCGGCTTCATAGGCTTCCCCCTTCCTTCAGGATCTTAGCCACGATCTCGTTGTCCTCTTCGGATAGCTCCCGGCCCATCTGCTCCTCATAAAACTGGGCAAATAACTTATCCAGACTCTCCAACTTTGGCAGTTCCTTCGCCCCCTGGGCGCCCCCTTCACTGCGAGTCCGGGCATTATCAAAATCAATACGCATCAAGTTGGGGTACACGCTGCGCAGCTGTCCCACCGCATCATATACCTCATCATCGGTGAGAATCGCCCGAATATAGTCGTTAGGGTCATTTTGACTCACCACTTCCAGAGAAATCAGCTTCTCCAACGGGCCCTTGATCTCCCGCCAATCACGATACGGCTCCAAGGGCAGCTCCTTCACGGTTACATCGCCCTTTTTCTTTAGCTCCACCAACAGGGCACACTTGGTCTGCTGGGCTTCAGAAAAGGAATACTTCAGTGGGGAACCGCTGTAACACACCATATTTTTTCCAATGCGTGAGGCTCCATGGATGTGGCCCAGCGCCACATAATCAAAGCCCTCAAAACTGGATACTCTGATCTGGTCCAGACCGCCGATATTTAGGTCGTTTTCGGCCTTATCCGCCGTCTCGTCCTTCACCACATACTGATGGGCCATCAGCACCCGGCGATTTTCCCCAGGTTCCGGCATGTCTTCTAACATAAAATCCACTGCATCTTGGTAGCTGGTACCGCTGTAGCCCAAGGCTCTCGCCGTTTCCGGCCGCACAAAAGGCAGCATCCACACTTCCACTGTACCGTAGCGATCCTTAAAATCCGCATGATACAGAGGTTTCTTCAGGGTGCCCTGTACATAGACTTTCTGTTTTTCCATAATTCTTGCGCCAAACTGCATACGCTGAGCCGAATCATGATTGCCACTGATTATGCACACCGGACAATGCAGCCCTGATATGAATGCATCAAACAATGCTACCGCTTCCACACTGGGAATACTGCGGTCATAAATATCCCCAGCGATCAAAACAGCATCTACCCGGTAGATCTTAGCCATCCGTTCGATTTCCATCAAGATATAGCGCTGTTCCTCCAGCATGGAGAATTCATGGATCTGCGCCCCCAGGTGCAAATCCGCTATGTGTAAGAATTTCATTTCTCATCCACCACATTTCTCGCCCAGATTCCCTTGGCCACCAACGTACCACCGATAATGGACTTGATGATCTCAGAACCCTGCACGATAAAGTACACCAAAACCACATCCAGCCCGGTGAACCGCGCCAGAATAAAGGCCAGAGGAATATTCACCACCCAGGTGTACACACAGTCAAACATAAAGGTAATCATCATCTGACCGCCGGAACGCAGGGTAAAATAACAACCATGATTAAAGGCATTGATGGGCATAGTTATACACACTACCCACATGAACTTTGTCGCCAACTCCCGCACCTGATCCGCCGTGTTGTAGATCTGAGGAATCAAGGGCGCTATCACCGCCAACAGCAACGACATCACCAAACAGCTGGCCACCGAGAATGTCAGCAGCTTCCGGTCCGTATCCCTGGCCTCTTCGATCTTATTGGCACCCAGCAGCTGACCAACCAGAATACCAATTACATTACCGCAGGCAAAATACACGATAAAGAACAGATTGCACACGGTGTTGCTGATATTCAGCGCCGCCACCGCACTCAGTCCCCGCACGGAATAACACTGCAAAATCACCGTCATGGCGATGGACCACAGCATTTCATTGACCAACAGCGGGATGGCAGTAACCATCACCTTCTTAAATAATGCAAAAGGTACCCGCATGCTCTTATACAAACCATCCAAAAAGCTCAATCTGGACTTGCTGCGGTGTGTTACCAGCACAATAATCAGACACTCCACCACACGGGAAATGACCGTAGCAATACCGGCACCCACACATCCCATGGCCGGTGCCCCCAGCTTACCAAAGATCAGAATATAGTTAAAGATCAGATTCACAAAAACGGCCACAATCCCCGCCACCATGGGCAGCACCGTCACCTTGGCCTCACGCAGGGTGGAGGAATAGATCTGTACAATGGCAAAGGGAATGGTACCGATCAGCATCACATTCAGATATTTCTGACCATAATCCAGCGTCAAAGCAATATCGCCCACATTGTCGCCACTGTCTGTCAGGAACAAACTGATCAGATCCCGACCGCCAATTAAAAAGATACTGCCGCACACCACCACCAGCACAATACCGATCCACATCTTAATACGGAAGGTATGACGTACACCGTCATCATTCTTCTGACCGAAGAACTGGGCCCCATAAATACCGGCCCCGGATACACCGCCGAACAGACACAGATTAAAAATGGTCATCAGCTGGTTAGCAATGGCCACACCACTCATCTGCTCCGTGCCCACCTGCCCCACCATAATGTTGTCCAGCAGGCCCACAAAATTGGTAATGCCCTGCTGCAGCATAATGGGCAGAAACACCGCCAGCACCATCTTGTAAAATGCCTTATCGCCTATGTACTTTCTCCAATTCATCTTACATAGCCCTCCGCAAATATATAGTACGATTTTTTTGAGTTTGGTTGCAAAGAAAGTGCAACTTTCTCCATTATCATTATATCGGCCCGACCTGGGAATGTCAATGAGAAAATAAAGGAGTTGTGTTGTGGACGGAAAGCGTATTCTAAAAAAGTACCAGATGTTTGGCGTGGAGCTGTCTCACTGAGATGGCTCATTTTTTGTATACACCAGTTGTTTTTGATACCGCCAACTGAGAATTCTCAGTTGAGATGATGGATTTGGGCCGTTATTTGGTGCTACTAACTGAGAATTCTCGTCGGGTTACGGGAAGGAAGTGAGACCGCCTCTGTTAAATTATCTGGTACTCAACCCGTAATTTGCAGTTCAAGAATTGATTCACCTACAAAAAACGGGAGCCTTTGTCATGATATTTCATCACTGACAAAAGCTCCCGTTAAGACTTGTCCATCACGGTCCGGGGTAAACGAAGGAAATACTGTTTACCACATCCGCATCCCACACGTTACCATCGGTATCCACCACCTTCATAAATACATGCAGGCGATATTCGGTACCAACCACCGGAGACCAGTAATAAAGAACATTATAATCAATATCTCCTGGTGTATATGTACGAAACACTCGACCACTGTCCACATTGACCCAATCGCCCAAGTCATCCTCCCAGTATTGAATATTACTGATGTACATGGCATGTAAGCCCTCGCCGGTAAATGTTCCTGACACTTCTCCCACAATACAACCATTATCATGGCAGATTGCGGCACTCAACGCTGAAATATTCGTTGCAGCAGGTGCCACCTCCTGAGCTTGAACCGGAATTACACTAAATAACATTATCAACGCACAAAAAATACTGACACTCTTTCGCATGGCTTACTCTCTCCATTTAATCTGATTTGCAAATTCTATTATTTCTTCCTTTCCCATATTAGAAGAAATACGAATTGTAACATCTTCC
>JAFUJY010000002.1 GCA_017467985.1 Bacillota bacterium | reverse complement strand
TTTCCAACACCGCTGAATACGGTGATTATGTAACCGGTCCCAAGATCATCACCGCTGAGACCAAGAAGGCTATGAAGAAGATTCTGGCTGACATTCAGGATGGTTCTTTTGCTAAGGAATTCCTGCTGGATATGTCCGATGCCGGTTCTCAGGTTCACTTTAACGCAATGCGTAAGCTGGCTTCTGAACATCCTTCTGAAATTGTGGGTAAGGAGATCCGTAAGCTGTACAGCTGGAGTGATGAGGATAAGCTGATTAATAACTAAAGAATGAAAGATAAATCTTTCATTCTTTCCGAATTTCCCGCTTGCGTTACCCCGAAGGATACCGCTTTTGCTGGCGCAAAACCAGCGGTAAATTTCGAATAGAAAGGATTAAAACGATGATAAAAGATACAATTGTTGATGGTTTTCAAAATGCCCCTCACCGCAGTTTGTACCACGCTCTGGGTCTGACCAAAGAGGAGCAGGCAAGACCTTTGATCGGTATTGTCAGTTCTTATAACGAGATTGTACCGGGACATATGAATCTGGATAAAATCGTGGATGCTGTAAAACTGGGCGTAGCGATGGCCGGTGGAACACCCATTGTGTTCCCCGCCATTGCGGTCTGTGATGGTATCGCCATGGGACATACCGGAATGAAGTATTCCCTGATTACACGTGATTTGATTGCGGATTCCACCGAGGCCATGGTTCTGGCCCACGGATTTGACGGTTTGGTTATGGTACCCAACTGAGATAAAAACGTACCGGGTTTATTGATGGCAGCGGCCAGAGTCAATATTCCTACCGTATTTGTCAGCGGCGGTACCATGCTGGCAGGTCGTGTAGATGGTAAAAAAACCAGCCTTTCCAGCATGTTTGAAGCTGTAGGTGCTTATACTGCAGGGAAGATCGACGAAGCTCAGTTGTGTGTTTGTGAAGAAAATACCTGTCCCACCTGTGGCTCCTGCTCCGGTATGTATACCGCCAACTCTATGAACTGTTTGACAGAGGTTCTGGGTATGGGTCTGCGGGGCAATGGAACTATTCCTGCAGTATATTCTGCTCGAATTGAGCTGGCAAAGCATGCGGGTATGCAGGTGATGGAGTTGGTCAAGAAAAATATTCGTCCCAGAGACATCATGACTCCCGCAGCCATCAAGAACGCGCTGACTGCGGATATGGCCCTGGGATGTTCCACCAATAGTATGCTGCATTTGCCCGCCATCGCCAACGAGTGCGGTGTAGAGTTTAATTTGGATATGGCCAATGAGATCAGTGAAAAGACACCGAATCTGTGTCATCTGGCTCCGGCAGGGCCCACTTATATGGAAGACCTGAATGAGGCCGGCGGCGTGTATGCGGTGCTGAAGCAGCTGAGTGAGATTGGCCTGCTGGATACTTCGGTTATGACCTGTACCGGTAAGACCCTGGGTGAAAATATCGCCAATGCAGTAAATAAGGATCCTGGGGTAATTCGTACCGTGGAGAATGCCTACAGCAAGACCGGCGGTATCGCCGTACTGCGAGGCAATTTGGCAGTGGATGGTTGTGTAGTAAAGCACAGCGCCGTTGCTCCCGAAATGCTGGTACATGAGGGGCCTGCCAAGGTATTTGACAGTGAAGAGGATGCTATCGCAGCCATTTACGGCGGTAAGATCGTCAAGGGTGATGTGGTGGTAATCCGCTACGAAGGTCCTTCCGGCGGTCCCGGCATGAGAGAAATGCTGAACCCCACGTCTGCTATTGCGGGCATGGGACTGGGCAAGGATGTGGCCCTGATTACGGATGGCCGTTTCTCCGGTGCAACCCGTGGCGCCTCCATCGGTCATATTTCTCCCGAGGCAGCCCGGGGCGGTTTGATCGCATATGTGCAGGATGGGGATATGATTTCCATCAATATTCCTGAATATTCCATTCAGCTGAAGGTAAGCGACGAAGAGATCGCAAATCGTAAGGCCACCATGGAGATTAAGAAAAAGACAGGTATCAAGGGTGCTCTGGCACGGTATGCGGCCCAGGTAAGCTCCGCCGATAAGGGTGCAGTTATTAATCAATTTGTAGATTAAAAGGAAGAAAAAATGACGCAGCAAAACTTAAAAATGCTCTCTTGTGAGCTTTCATCCCTCAGCGTTTTTCGTGGAATCTTGAAAAATAAAACAATGAAAACTCTGCTAGATTTTCTGGGCAGTGAGGAGGACACCCGCAAACGCATGGAACTGTTTGGCGAATTCGTTTATTCTTTGGCGGAGGATCATTATTCTTTTGCGGATTTTCTGTGCCGTACGGTGTATGAGGATGAAAATAAATATATCATCAGTACGGCGCAGAAAGCAGCTGTTCCCGCAGCGCTGCGAGCCAATGCCCAGGCGGAGTTGAAGTTGTTTACAAGGTTAAGCCGGCTGGATGCAAAGGCGTTGTGTGAGCCATTGGGATATGACGGATACATCCCGGAATTTGAACATCGGGAGATCGATTTTGAAAAGACATATGCAGAGCGATTGGAGCACATCGGACGGTATGGTTATGGGGTATTTGCCTCGGCCAAGATGTTTCGGGTGGCAGGAGAGGAGATTCTGCCTGTGGAGGCTGCGGATGAGATCTCTCTGGACAGCTTCGTGGGATATGAAGAGGAACGTAAAAAGGTATTTGATAATACCCGGGCGCTGATCGATGGTAAGCCTGCTGCAAACGTGTTGCTGTTTGGTGATGCGGGCACGGGCAAGTCTTCTACGGTCAAGGCCTGTGCCAACTACTTTTATGATCAGGGTGTGCGGCTCATTGAGCTTCGTAAGGATCAACTGTTCAGTTTGTCCTATATTATGGGCCGGATCGCCGACAATCCGCTGAAATTTATTATCTTCATTGATGATTTGTCCTTCAATAAAAACGATGACTGTTTCAGTATGCTGAAGGCGGCGCTGGAGGGCTCCGCGTCAGCTAAAGCCAAAAACGCGGTGATCTATGCCACCAGTAACCGCAGGCACATCGTAAAAGAAAACTTTTCTGACCGAGCCACTTCTGATGATGTACATCACAGTGATACGGTGCAGGAGCTGATGTCCCTGTCCGATCGATTTGGATTGACGGTATACTTTTCTAAGCCCAACAAGATTCTGTATTTGGATATTATCCATAAATTGGCAGAGAAAAATGGTATTGCTATGGAGCAAAATCAATTGGATATTAAGGCAGAAGCCTTTGCTCTGGCTAAGGGCAGCCGATCTCCCAGAGCTGCGGAACAGTTTATAAATAGTTTGATATAAAGGAAAGAGTGAGAGATGTTAACACTGGATAATGTATATAAAGCCAGCTACGCATTGAAAAATGTGGCCCGGCAGACGGATGTTTTGTATGCTCCCAAGCTAAAACCGGGAACGGAGTTGTACCTGAAGACGGAAAATCTGCAGGTGACTGGTTCCTTTAAGGTGCGGGGTGCCTATTATAAAATGTCCAAACTGACGGAAGAAGAAAAACGTCGGGGTGTCGTGGCCTGTTCCGCAGGTAATCACGCCCAGGGCGTGGCCTTGGCAGCTCAAAAGAATGGCATTAAAGCAGTAATCTGTTTGCCCGATGGTGCGCCGATTTCAAAAGTGGAGGCCACCAAAAGCTACGGTGCGGAAATTTGCCTGGTTGAAGGCGTTTATGATGACGCTTACCAGAAGGCACTGCAGCTGCGGGACGAAGAAGGATATACTTTTATTCATCCTTTTGACGATCCGGACGTAATCGCAGGTCAGGGAACCATCGCGCTGGAATTGATTGAACAGGTGCCGGATATGGATGCGGTAATGGTACCCATCGGCGGCGGTGGTTTGATTTCTGGCATTGCTTACACCATCAAATCCCTGAATCCGAAGGTGAAGGTATACGGCGTACAGGCATCGGGTGCTCCTTCCATGCTGAACTCCATTCATGATGAGCATATCGAGAAGCTGGAGAATGTTTTTACCATTGCAGATGGCATCGCAGTAAAACAGCCCGGTTCCCTTACATATGATATTTGTTCAAAGTATGTGGACGAAATTGTGACTGTAACGGATGACGAGATTTCAGCGGCGATTCTGGCACTGATGGAGCAGCACAAGCTGGTGACAGAGGGTGCGGGTGCCGTTGCGGTGGCAGCAGCTATGTTTGGAAAAGTGGACCTGACCGGCAAGAAGACGGTTTGTCTGCTCTCCGGCGGTAATATCGACGTGACCATTCTTTCCCGTGTCATTGCCCGAGGGCTGCTCATGTCCGGCAGAAGTTGTCAGCTGAATATCGAACTGGTGGATAAGCCGGGACAGCTGATGAATGTATCCAGAATTATTGCCCAGCAGGGTGGTAACGTCACATCGGTACATCATGAACGATCCAATGAGGGATCCGATGTAAATGGCTGCTATCTGCGTCTTACATTGGAAACCAGAAACTTTGAGCATATAGAAAAGATTAAAAAAGCTCTGATTGATTTTGGAATTAAGATTATTTGAGGAGGTATCCCCATGGTCAATACATCAAAATATACACGGCAGTTTTTCCCCGTGACCAAGCCCACGAGAAAGTGGGCGGATAAAATATACATTGAAAAGGCTCCCACCTGGTGCTCGGTGGATCTTCGGGATGGGAATCAGTCTCTGATCATTCCCATGAGCCTGGAAGAAAAGCTGGAATTTTTTCAGTTGCTGGTGAAGGTAGGCTTTAAGGAAATTGAAGTTGGATTTCCCGCCGCTTCTGAGACGGAGTACACTTTTCTGCGGACGCTGATTGATAATGATATGATCCCCGATGATGTGACCGTTCAGGTACTGACTCAGAGCCGGGAACATATTATCCGCAAGACCTTTGAAGCCTTAAAGGGATGCAAGAACGCCATTGTGCATCTGTACAATTCCACCTCTTTGGCCCAGCGGGAGCAGGTGTTCAGAAAATCCAAAGAAGAGATTATCAAGATCGCTGTGGATGGGGCGGAGCTGTTTGAGCGGATTGCCCGGGAAAGCGGCACCAATTATCGATATGAGTATTCTCCTGAATCCTTTACAGGGACGGAGCCGGAATTTGCCCTTGAGATTTGCAATGCGGTATTGGATATATGGAAGCCTACACCGGATCGAAAGGCCATTATCAACATTCCTGTTACCGTGGAACTGTCATCACCCCATGTGTACGCCGACCAGGTGGAGTATATGTGCGACAACCTGAAGTACAGAGATGCAGTGGTGGTGTCCCTTCATCCTCATAATGACCGTGGTTGTGCCGTAGCTGATTCTGAGTTGGGAATCCTGGCGGGCGCGGATCGAATCGAAGGAACGCTGTTTGGTAACGGTGAGCGTACAGGGAATGTGGATATCGTCACCATGGCACTGAATATGTATGCCCAAGGCGTGGAGCCTGGATTAGACTTCACCAACATGCCCGAGATTACGGAGCTCTACGAGCGAGTCACACGGATGCAGGTCTATGATCGTCAGCCCTATGCAGGTAAATTGGTATTTGCTGCATTCTCCGGTTCCCATCAGGATGCCATCGCCAAGGGGATGAAGTGGCGGGAAGAAAAGAACTGCGACACATGGACCGTACCCTACCTGCCCATCGATCCCAACGATGTGGGAAGAGAATATGAGACGGATGTAATTCGCATCAATTCTCAGTCCGGTAAGGGCGGTATTGGATATTTGCTGGAGCATAATTTTGGCTATGTGCTGCCTGTGAAGATGCGGGAGGATGTGGGGTACACCGTGAAGAGTGTTTCCGACCATGCCCATGCGGAGTTATCTCCCCAGGAAGTTCTGGATGTTTTCAACGACACCTATGTAAATATCAACAATCACATTAAACTGATTGATTATCATTTTGTCCGTACACCGGAAATCAGCGTTACAGTCACCGTGGAGATTGAGGGAGAGATTAAAGAACTGACAGCCACTGGAAACGGCCGATTGGATGCGGTGAGTAATGCGGTAAAGAAGCAGCTGGGGATTCAGTTCTCTGAGCTGACCTATGAGGAGCACGCTCTGACCAAGGGTTCTTCCTCTCAGGCAATTACTTATGTAAGTATTACTCTTGAAAATGGTAAAAAGGTATGGGGGGCAGGCATCCACGACGATATTATCGCATCGTCCATCAACGCACTGTTTTCTGCCATTAACCGCAGTATTGGAGGTAAAGATTGAAAGCTGCGCTTTCAATATCGGTTTTGTGGCTTTCGCCGCCCTGAGGGGCGCCGATTTTGCTTCACAAAACCAGCCGCAATTCCCGAAGAAAGGAGAGGCTTTCGCTAGGCGAAAGCCATGATTGAGATTATGAGTATGACAATGACACAAAAGATTCTGGCGGCACACGCCGGTCTTGATAAAGTAGAAGCTGGTCAGCTGATCAGCGCCAAACTGGATATCGTACTGGGTAACGACATTACCACCCCGGTGGCGGTAAATGAATTTGAAAAGGCGGGGTTTGACCAGGTTTTTGACAAGGATCGTATTGCCATCGTACTGGATCATTTTGTACCGAACAAGGATATCAAGGCTGCGGAGCAGTCCAAGCAGTGCCGGGAATTTGCCTGTGCCCACTGTGTAAGCCACTTTTATGATGTGGGCAAGATGGGTATTGAACATGCACTGCTGCCGGAGCAGGGGGTGGTGACCGCCGGTGACTGTATCATTGGTGCGGACAGTCATACCTGTACCTATGGTGCGTTGGGTGCATTTTCCACCGGTGTGGGCAGTACGGATATGGCTGCGGGTATGGCAACCGGAACCGCATGGTTCAAGGTACCTTCTGCTATCAAGTTTAATTTGACCGGTAAACTGCCGGACAATTGCAGTGGTAAGGATGTGATCCTGACCATCATCGGTATGATAGGTGTGGATGGCGCACTGTACAAGAGTATGGAATTTGTGGGAGAAGGCGTGGCCAATCTGACTATGGATGACCGTTTGTGTATCTGTAATATGGCCATTGAGGCCGGTGCCAAGAACGGCATCTTCCCGGTGGATGATGTAACACTGGCCTATCTGAATGGCCGCAGCGAGCGTCCGGCCGTGGTTTATGAAGCGGATGCAGATGCGGAGTATGAGAAGGTAATTGATATTGATCTGTCCGCCATCGTGCCCACCGTCAGCTGCCCCCATCTGCCGGAGAATACCCGTCCTGCCAGCGAGCTGGGAGATATTAAGATTGATCAGGTGGTGATCGGCAGCTGTACCAACGGACGTATGGAGGATATGGA
>JAFUJY010000277.1 GCA_017467985.1 Bacillota bacterium | reverse complement strand
TTGCAAATTGGAGTTGGAATAACTCCTTTTTCTCGCAAATATTGCTTATATTTTCACCTAAATATACCCAAACCCCTGTTTTTGCCTAACAAAAACAGGGGTTCTTTGACAGACTGAAGGTATGATTGCCCCCGGCAATCATACCTTATTTCGGATTCGCTGCGCAGAGCACCACGGTCACTGGTTTGCAATGACGGGCTTTTGGGGAAGCATTACTGCATTTCAATTCCGTTCATATTATCCAGCACGAACTGGACAAACGCCCGGCTGCCCAGGTGCAGAACGTCTTCATCCAGCTGGAACCAGGCAGAATGGGTATCGTTCACAAAGCCCTTCTCCTCATTTCTGATGCCCAGTCTGAACAGCACACCGGGTTTCTTCAACTGGTAGTGGGAAAAGTCCTCAGCGCCCAGCTTTATGGGCATTTCTCTGATATTCTCTTTGCCTACAACCTTTTCCAAGGTCGCAAGGACGCGCTGTGCAATTTGTGGGTCGTTATTCACACTTGGGGTTTTCAGCGGTGCTGTGACCTTCCAGCCTGCACCTGCCTCTTCCGCGCGGTTTTTCACCGTTTTTTCCAGACGGCTGATAATAAAATTATCCACCTTCATATCCAGCGCCCGGATGGTTCCCACCATTTCCGCATAATCGGCAATGTTGTTCTGCCCCTTTCCGGCGTGGAGCGTTCCCACGGAACAGACGCACTTTTCAAAGGGATCGACCTCTCTGACCATAAAGTGCTGGATATCATTGTATATTCTCACCGCAATGCCCAGCGCGTCCACACCCTCCTGCGGTGTGGTTGCGTGGGTGGACTCACCAAATATTTCAATCTTAAAGTTCCGGCTGGATGCCTGGGCAAATCCGCTCCGCACACCCATGGTCCCGGCATCCAGAAGGGTTTCCACGTGTTGGCCGATGATCACATCCACATCGTCCATAACCCCATTGCTGCACATCATTTCCGCGCCCTTTTCCATTCCCTCTTCGCTGGGCTGGAACAGGAGCTTTACACGGCAGTTAAGATCGGATTCCATACTTTTCAGTACCTTTGCCGCTCCCAAAAGAACGGCTGTATGGGCGTCGTGGCCGCAGGCGTGCATTTTTCCCTCAATTTTTGATTTGTAGGGCACATCCACCTTCTCGGTAATATCCAAGGCATCCATATCCGCCCTGATACCAATGGTAAAGCCTTCTTTTTCAGGGTTTATGTAGCCGACAACACTACCCCTGCCGTACTTTTCCGTATAAGGGATGCCCATCGCTTCCAGTTCCCGTTTCACCACCGCCACAGTTTTCGGCAAATCAAAGCCGGTTTCAGGATATTCGTGAATCTCCCGGCGAATGGCTACAATATAATCGTTATCTACTGTGAACATTTTTCAGTTCTCCTTTTTTACACTGTTCAGCAGGTATGTATACAGCTTTTTATCTGCCCGTTTCCACAGGCGAAGGTGGTAAAGCACTTCATCAATGTGCATACGGATCACAGCGTCCCGCCCAAGCCGGCTGGTATAATGGCGGAACCAATCCTTTGCGGTGTAGGCCGACCACTCAGGGTCAGAGAAGCAGTGGGCTTTTTTGTTATTGATGAAAAAGAGCTTCACTGCCAGAGGACGCAGTCTGTTATATTCCCTGGGAGAAATATCACAGAAAATATCAGGACCCTTGTGAGGCTTTACGCTCTGGGTCTGCCTGTCGATTGTGATGGGCAGATGCTCCCAGGAGAATCCATCTTCATCAAAATGCAGCTTAGGCAGCACGCCAAATTCTGTATGGTTCTGTATCCGCTGATAATTTGTGTCAAAGATAAAATTACCCAAAGAATAGAATATGATTTTATCTCCCACAGTTTCGTAATTCTGGGTAACGTGGGGATGGTGGCCCACCACGATATCCGCGCCGTATTCCAAAAACTCGTGGTAGCGCTTACGGACACTGGGCAAAGGTATACTGGAGAACTCCTCACCGGCGTGGGCAATCACAATGCACCATCTGTTGTTCTCTTTGATTTTTTGGATTGTCCTTTTTATGGTTTCAGTATCCGTATACATAATGCATCCGGGCGCATCGGCAGTGGCTTCTATGTAATCCTCCACCTTGTAGGTAACACCAAAGATGCCAATGCCGCCGGCTTCCTCCAGAAGCATAGGCTTTGCCGCTTCTTCCTTGTTCATCCCGGCTCCAAAGGTCCTGCAGCCATTTTCCTTTGCCAAACGCACGGTATCGGCGAGACCCTTAGCGCCGCAGTCCATAATATGGTTGTTGGCAATAGACCAGAGATTTGCATTGATCAATTTCAGAAAGTTAACCGCCTTGGGGTCACTGGCATGGGTAAGGCTGCTGTCAACCGACACATCACCACCGGTCATGGGACTCTCCACATTGGCGGCCACATAGTCCGATTTTTGCAGAAAATCCACTATCTCTGTATCAACAAATGTAAGATCCTCCCAAGCATTTTTGAAGTACTTGGAAAACGCTATATCTCCCGTAAAAGAAACTGTTGTCATCGTTTATCCTCACTGTTAATATTGACCGGCCCTCACCGAAAACCGGCTTTTTAAATATTTTACACAGGTAAACAGGAAAAGTCAATTACACAAGAATTTATAATACTTATATTGAAATAATGAATCATTCTGATATAATAATAACTGCTTTCCGATACACATCAAAAGCAAATTTTTAACAACAGGAAGTGTTATTGTATGTGGAAACAAACCAAGGAAAAACTGGGCGTAATGGGTCACAGAGGCTGTTGCGGTTATATGCCTGAAAACACGCTGATTTCTTTCCGTGAGGCATTCCGCCTGGGTGTGGATTTTCTGGAATTTGATGTGCAAATGACCCGGGACGGGCATCTGGTGGTCATCCACGACGATATGGTCAACAGAACCACCGACGGAATCGGCGCCGTGAATTTCATGACCCTGGAGGAGATCAAAAAGCTGGATGCCGGTGTAAAATTCGGCTACCCCGGGCAGAAAATCCCCCCCCTGGAGGAAGCACTGGCGTGTATTGCTGAGGAAGCGCCTGCACATATGTATCTGGATGTGGAAATCAAGGACCAGCGGCCTTGTGTTGTGGACAAAACCTTGGAAGCATTAAAGCGTTTCGACTTGCTGGAAAAAACTGTGATTGACAGCTTTGATGCACAGACTTTGCTTTACATACAAAAGGAGTACCCGGATGTAAAGACCCACTGTCAGCCGCCCCATCTTATGAAGCGCTTTGAGGAGCGTGTACTGCAAAAGGCGTGTGCCCTGGCGGTTCCGCTGCGTTTTTCCGACGACGAGGTCAAGCACCTGGTTGCCCTTGCGGATTC
>JAFUJY010000276.1 GCA_017467985.1 Bacillota bacterium | reverse complement strand
TGATCGATCAACTGGGAGGAATCAAGTAATGACAAAAATCTTATTCGTGTGCCTTGGCAATATTTGCCGCAGCACCATGGCTGAATGTGTAATGAAAGAACTGGTACGCCGTGCAGGTCGGGAAGGGGAATTTGAAATCGACTCGGCGGGTACCAGCACGTATGAGGTGGGCAATCCCATGCACCATGGCACCCGCAGCAAACTGCGGGCGGTGGGCATCCCCACCGGCAATCATATTGCCCGTCAGATGACCAAAAGGGACTATAAACATTTTGACCTGATTATCGGTATGGATCAGTCCAATATGCAGAATATGCTGCGTATGACCGGAGGTGACCCCCAGGGAAAGCTCCATTTGCTGCTGGACTATACCGATCGGCCGGGTGCCATTGCAGACCCCTGGTACACCGGAGATTTTGAAGCCACCTATCGGGATGTACTAGAAGGCTGCGAAGGTCTGCTGAAGCAGCTGGGAGGAGAAGAATGATGAAAATTGCGATTATTACAGGTGCCAGTTCGGGCATGGGCCGGGAAGTGGCTATTCAGGCAGCTAAAAAAGAAAAGTTTGATGAAGTCTGGGTGATTGCCCGGCGACAAGAGGCGTTAGAATCCCTGCAGCAGTATATTTCGGTTAAGGTCCGTCCCGTTGTGTTGGATTTATCCCTGCCGGAAAGTTTTACGGCCTATCAAAATTTGTTGGAAGAGGTTCATCCACAAGTGGCATTATTGGCCAACTGTGCCGGCTTTGGACGCTTTGGACGATATGACCAGATCAGCCTGGAGGACTGTCTGGCAATGATCGACTTGAACTGCAAGGCGCTGGTGAGCATGACTCAGCTGACACTGCCTTATATGAAAAAGGGCGGCCGTATCCTGCAGTTGGATTCTTTGTCAGCATTTCAGCCGGTGCCCTACATCAACGTATACGGGGCCACTAAGTCCTTTGGGCTGAGTTACAGCCGGGCGCTGAATCGTGAGCTGAAGAGCCGTGGAATTCGTGTGATGTCGGTCAATCCCGGCTGGGTCAAGACCGAATTTTTTGATCATGCCACAGCTACCAGCAGCGATGCTGTGACCTATTATAATGTGATGTACGAGGCGGATGAGGTCATCCGCACAGCGATGCATGATCTGTACCATACCCGTAAGGATGTGTCCATCCACGGGTTGCCGGTGAAACTGCAGGTGCTGGGTGTTAAGCTCTTGCCCCATAAATGGGTTATGGAGATCTGGATGAAACAGCAGAAGCACAAATAAAAAACTGGGCGTCTCATAGGGAGATGCCCAGTTTTTTATTGAATTTAATCATATTTGATTGAGGAACTGAACTTGATGGTGTCGATCTTCTGGGCATTTTTATAAGCAAAGCCCAGACCATTTCGGGCCATTCCGGGATGCTCCGCCATATATTCTTTCCCAAGGTTAAAGGCGTGCTGATACAGTTCTTCTGGAATTTCGGAGACTTTACGAGCCACGCGTTCCTGATTATCGGTGTAGAGCTCGGCTACGATGGGACCGATGGAGCGATATTTGCCGGAAGAGGCAGGGCCGGGATAGATATCATTATTCTTACGAACAGGACCCAGCGCATTGTAACTATTTACAGTAATTAGCTTTTTGCCCACAGTCCAGCTGCGTTTCAACCCCAGCTCCTCAGGGAAATAAAGCATAATAACCGCATCCATTTCGTCAGTATAGCTGGCTACCAGCAGCGGAGAAGTGGAGACAACCACGGCAGGCTGAATATCGCCATCGTTCAGGCAGCTTTCGGTACAGCCGGGATTGTCATTGGTGTTGCCAAAGAGAAGGTTAAAAATAGAATACACGCCGGGACGCAGTGCCTTTAACTTTTTCTTGTTCATCTTAAAAAGTCCGGGATTAAACTTGCCTGGCTGAAACACATCCTGATCAGAAAAAGAAGCATAGTAATTTAGTCGATCTTTAATACCCATGAAAGTTTCCTCCGTTTTTTGTTGTGATTTTTTAGCATTATAAATGCTCTAAGGTAAGTATATCATAAATAATTCACAAGCGCAAAGGAAGATTTATGTAAAATGGATGCCACAGGATTTTAAACCGTAATGCCCAGTTTTTTTAATTCTTGATCTGTTTCTTCTTTTGTGCGATGCACAATGCCATAAAAGCCCAGCTGGCGGGCCATGTCAATGTTGACCGGGTTGTCGTCGATAAAGACGCATTCCTCGGCCTTTAGATCATACTTATCCAGCAGAATCTGATAAATGGCCGGTTCGGGCTTGATTTCCTGCACTTCGTAGGAGATGACACCACCATCCACCACCGAGGCAAAACGATAGGGAGGCTGTACGCTGGTATAGGACAGACGGGCATAGTTGCTGAGCAGGTAGGTCTTGTATCCCGCATCCTTAAAGGACTGTACCCAGCCCGCAGCCCAGGGATGTTCATGACAGAGTTCGCCGGTATGGGTGAAAAATAATCGTACCTGTTGCTCATAGCTGGGAGCCAGTTGACAGCACAGTTCGATGATTTCATCGCTGGTCAGTTTGCTGCGGTCGAATTCATTCCAGTAAGGGCCTAAACCCGTGGCCTTGGATACTACATCACAGGCCTCGCCGGTGATGCCCAGTTCCTGCATCAGATCCTT
>JAFUJY010000275.1 GCA_017467985.1 Bacillota bacterium | reverse complement strand
GGCGGATGAGATTTTGGCGGAGATCGAGAAGTATAGGGAATTTTTGAAAAACGGCGGCCGGACCGTGAGCGGCGGTGAGCCCATGCTCCAGATGGAGTTTGTCACCGAATTATTTGCAAAGGCAAAAGTGCGGGGCATTCATACTGCGCTGGATACTTCAGGCATTACATTTGATCCGGAACACCCTGAAAGGGTGGATGCACTGCTGGCGGTGACGGATCTGGTCATGCTGGACATAAAACACATTGACACGTCTGCCCATAAGAAGCTGACCGGTCATGGCAATAAACATGTTTTGGCCTTTGCAGAGTATCTGCGGGATAAAAAGGTTCCTGTGTGGATTCGTCATGTGGTGGTGCCGGGGATTACGGATGACCCGCAGCAGTTGCGGCAGCTGGGGCATTTCCTGGCCCATCTGTCCAATATGAAAGCATTGGACGTGCTTCCTTATCATACCATGGGCAAGGAAAAATACGAGCAGATGGGCATGACATATCCCTTGGGGGATACCCCCGCGCTGACCAAAGAAGAAGCGATCCGGGCAAGGAGCTATATAATAGAAGGAATAAAAGAAGAATTCAGGGAAGGTAAGAAATAAGTCGTCTTACCTTTCTTTTTTTGTGCATATTGCAATAATGTCCAAAATGTTGGATATATTATAATATGCTTTTGTGCAATATATAATGGAAAATGTAAATAGACTATTGACAAATTGTTTAAGATCTGATAATATTAGTCTATCCTTAATCCTACGGTAGGTAGGATAATATAATTTAAGGGGGTAAAAACATGAAAAAGCTAGTTGCATTATTACTGGCGATGATTCTGGCCGTTTCCGCATTCGGTTGTGCAGGACAGGGCGGCGAAGAGTCCAAGTCCGGCGGCAATGCTGGAACCGCATCTGATTTTACATATCCGGTTCCCGCTAACTCCGACGGTACCAAGGTTACGGTTTCCATGAACAAGGATGACTTTGTTCGTGCTGACCTGCCGGCTTACACTCAGATTGATGGTAAGTCTTATTACTATTTCGATGCTTTGGAAGAGGCTACCGGTATTCACGTGAACTTTATCGGTTCCGGTTCCAATCCTCAGGCTACTACCGAAGCTGTTAACCTGCTGATCGTTTCCGGCGAATATCCGGACGTATGGCGTGTTAACTGGATCACCCATCCCGGTGGCCCCACTGGCGCTCTGGAAGATGGTCTGATTCTGAACCTGAGCGAAAATGCTGAGTATGTTCCCAATCTGGTAGCATTCTATGATGCTGATCCTGATCTGAAGAAGCTGGTTGTTAACGATGACGGCGATTACTTCTGCTTCCCCTACATGGTAGATATCGAAGAAGAGGGTAACGTTGGTCTGGGCGCACACTTCCGTACCGACTGGCTGGCTGATCTGGGTCTGGAACTGCCTGAGACTGTTGATGAGTGGACCGAAGCTCTGCGTGCTTTTAAGGGCATGGGCAAGGGTGGTCTGACCTTCGAAGCTCGTTGGCTGTGGCTGGAGCATTCTGCTGCTAACCTGTCTAACGCATTTAATACCGTATATGGTTTCTATCATACTGACGGCGTTGTAACTTATGGTCCTCTGGATGAGGGTTATGGCGATTTCGTGGAACTGCTGGCTTCTTGGTATGCAGAAGGCCTGCTGGATCCTGACTTCGCAACTGTTGACAAGTCTACTGTTAAGGCTAAGTGGGCTAACCACGAGTACGGCGCAGTTCTGCTGCACACCGGCGACGGTGAGAATGGTATCAATGCTAACAAGGATACCGATACTCCTCTGGAATGTGACACCGTTCCTCCCATGGTTATGAACAAGGGCGACAAGGCTGAATTTGGTCATTTCAATGCTAAGTTCAACGGTGGTTTCTCTCACTCTGTATCTCCTGGAGACAATCAGGAAATGGCAATGCGTTGGTGTGACTACCTGTACAGCGATGCCGGCCGTAAGCTGACCTCCCTGGGTACCGAAGGTATCACCTGGATTGCTGATGAAAACGGCAACTGGAAGGAATTCACCGACCTGGTTATGAACAACGACACCACTACCGATTCTCCCAGCAACATTCTGTATCAGTTTGCTTGTAAGACCAACTGGGGCTATCCTCAGATGAAGGAAGTTTATTCCTACTTCAATAGTGAGTATGTAAACAAGGGTAATGCTGATTACGCTAACACCAACATGAGCGCTCACTACTATCCGACCGTTACTCATACCGCAGAAGAAGCTGAGATCATCTCCAACACCTTCTCTGATATCGAGACTTTCGTTAAGGAAGGCGTTATGAAGTTCATCCTGGGTACTACCCCGATGAGCGAGTGGGATTCTTTCGTAGCACAGATCAAGTCTCTGGGTATCGATGAAGTTATCGAAGCTAAGCAGGCTGCTTACGATCGTTTCAAGGCAAGATAATCCAAAAAGCAAGTTGTTAATCCAGATAGAGGCCTGAATAAGGCCTCTATCTATATTTGAAAGATTGGAGGATTGCAAATGGCTGCTTCTGTAAAAAAGAAGAATAGTTTCGGTACCATCTTTGTGAAAGACTTTAAGCAGAATTATCTGCTGTACCTGTTGGTACTCCCGGTAATCGCTTATTATATCATCTTCCATTATGGTCCCATGGGCGGTATTGTTATCGCTTTTAAGAATTTTAAGCCCAACAAAGGAATTTTCGGAAGCCCCTGGGCCAATGATTTTGGTTTCCAGCATTTCCTGGCATTCTTTAATTCTATTTATTTTAGTCGTACAGTTACCAATACTTTGGCCATCAGCTTGTACAGCATCGTGTTCGGTTTCCCGGCACCCATTCTGCTGGCATTGATGATGAACGAAGTAAAGAACAAGATCTTTAAGAGAACTGTACAGACTCTGACCTACTTCCCCCACTTTATCTCTACCGTAGTTATCTGTGGTATGGTAAAGCAGTTCTGTCTGACAGACGGTCTGTTCAACCAGATCGGTGGGTTCTTTGGGTCGTCGCCCGTTCCATTCCTACAATACCCGCAATACTTCCGTACGATTTATACGATAAGTGGTATCTGGCAGGGTGTGGGCTGGGATAGTATTATCTATCTGGCTGCCATCACCGGCGTAGATATGGAACTGCATGAAGCGGCAGCACTGGACGGTGCCGGTCGTTTCAAGAGAATTTGGCATATTACCCTTCCGGCCATCAAGCCTACTATCGTTATCCTTCTGATCATGAAGGTGGGCGGCATGATGAGCGTAGGAAGCGAGAAGATCCTTCTTCTGTATAATGAAGCAATTTACGAAACGGCAGACGTAATCTCCACCTATACATACCGTCGTGGTCTGTTGAAGGGTGATTACAGTTTCTCCACAGCCGTAAGTATGTTTAACTCTTTGATTAACTTTATTCTGGTATGTACAGCCAATGCTGTAAGCCGTAAAGTTACAGAGACCAGTCTGTTCTAAGAGGGGAGGCATAAAAATGGTTGAACGTAAAACATTTGGTGAACGTTTATTTAATGTAGTAAATGCCGCTCTTCTTGTACTGCTGTCTCTGATTATGCTGTATCCCATGCTGTATGAAGTATTTGTATCCCTGAGTGATCCTCTGGCCCTGAGTAAGGCCCGTGGTATTATTCTGTGGCCCCAGGGCTTCAGTTCCTATGCATATACTTGGGTATTGGGAAAAGCAGAAGTATGGTCCGGTTATAAGAATACGATTATTGTAATCGTCATCGGTCTGTGCTTCAACCTGTCTCTGACAGCTATCGGTGCCTACTTCCTGACCAGAAAGTCTGTACTGTGGCATAAGCCGGTAATGATCATGATCCTGATCACCATGTACTTCGGCGGCGGTCTGGTACCTACATTCCTGTTGGTTAAGGGCCTGGGCATGTACAACACCCTGTGGGCAGTTATCATTCCCAATGCGATCTCTACATATAACATGATCCTGCTGAGATCCTACTTCTCCAGTATCCCTGAGAGTTTGGTAGAATCCGTATT
>JAFUJY010000274.1 GCA_017467985.1 Bacillota bacterium | reverse complement strand
GTCCCTCACGAACGGTAAGAGGACAAGATCCTGCCGCACCTGCCCCGTAAAACACCTGCACCGGAGTGGGCATGGCGGCAAACATGTCGCTGTTTTGCTGAAATAAAAGCTGACCGATATTTCGGGGCGTGTCGTCAGCGATCACTCGCCCGCCTTCCATGACGATGGCACGATCCGCATAAGGGAAGATGTCTTCCAATCGATGCTCGGTGATAATAACCGTAGTACCCAGTTCCAGGTTGATTTTGCGGACTGTATTCAGAAAATCAGAGGCGGCGATGGGATCCAGCTGGCTGGTGGGCTCATCCAGAATCAGGACTTCCGGCTGCATAGCCATGATGGATGCCAGGTTCAGCAGCTGCTTTTGTCCGCCGGAGAGGTTGGCCACATCTCGATGGAACCAATCTTGGATACCAAAATAACAGGCCATTTCTGCGACACGGGCACGCATTGTCTTTTGGTCGCAGCCCAGGCTTTCCAGGCCAAAGGCCAGCTCGTGCCAGACTTTATCGGTGACGATATGATCGTCAGGATTCTGCATAACATAGCCGATTTTTGCGGCCTGATCCCGGTTGGAGACCTGCTCCATGGGAGTACCGTTAAAGAGAATCTGCCCGCTGCGTTTACCGTGGGGCGTGAGGACCGTTTTCAAATGCCTTAACAGAGTGGTTTTGCCACTGCCGGACTTGCCGCAGAGCACCACATATTCTCCTTTTTCAATGGTCAGGCTCACATCGGTCAGGGACTGCCGGTCCTTGGCGGCCGCATAGGAAAAGGTTAGATTTTGGATCTGGAAATGTGCCATTGCAGGGCCTCCTTGATATGTAATATAGTAGGAATCAGAAGATAAGCGCAGTAGGCGGCGAAGCCCAGAGTCAGTGGGGCGGCCGTAAACCGCGGAGTGTAAGTAGCAGCGGTGCTGCCATTGATGGCAAAAATCAGGACAATCAGGGCCAGTACCAGGATGATTGTCAGTACTACCCAGTCCCGGATGGTCATACGATATAATGTGAAACTGGTACGTTTAGCAGTGCCATACCCCCGGGAACGCATGGAATCGGCGGTGACAATACTACCTTCCAGTGCCCAGGTGGTTAGGCTGGCAAGAACCGTCATAGCACTGGCAGCTTTTTCTTTATAGGAGCCTTGTTCAACTACTCCTTTGCCGATGGATTTCCTGGCCCCGCTAATTTGCTGGGCCTTGCGGATGAATCCCGGCACCATGCGAAAGATCATGACCAACAGCAGAGAGAGAGAAGGAATCAGATTGCCCAGCAGGCTGGTAAATTTGTCGCCGGTCATGACGACGCTATAGCAGCCAAACCAGAGCATCATTACCAGAAAAATCCAAGCAATGGCGGCGCCGTACAGCAGCGCCTCCAGCGTGTAGGGATTACCGAAGACGTGAAATAATATGTGGCTGCCTTCCCGGTTGAACAGGGGATTGATCAGGGCCAAGATGATACACAATGGTAAAATTGCCAGGAGCATTTTCAATGCCTGCGTGCCCCGCAGGATAATATAATAGGAAAGAGCTCCCATAAAACCTGCGATTAGGTAGGCAGGATGTTGGATCACCATACCAAGGGTGAGGGCGCCGATGAAGAATACAAAATTCACCGCTGGGTGAAAGGTGGAAAAGGAATCTCGGTTCATCATGGCGGGGAATCAAGCGCCCACATCTTCACCCAGACCGACGCAGGTGTAGCACCAGACGATGTCGTCGCCATCGGACAGGGGATAACTGGAGCAGCCATAATTGGGGAACCATCCGTTGACCTTGTACATCCAGCCGGAGGAACCACCGCAGTCAAATTCGTAAAGATTGTTGATGCCTTCGATATAGTAACTGTCGTACATGGGTGTCCAGCTGTATTCCAGTTGGATGCCATAGTTTGCGCAGGTCCGCTGCAGCACGTCAAATACAGATTCGCCGGGAGTAAACTCCACCGTAGCGTAATAGAGAATGATACCATCGCTGGGGACATATCCTGCCTTGGCCGGATCCAGATTGTCCCAGTTATTCAGGATAGTGTCGCAGCGAATGGTGAGGGTGCAGTAGTTGGTGGGTGTTTCGTCGGCAGAGGATTCTTCAGGGACGGAACTCTCCTCTTCAGGGACGGAACTGTCTTCTTCAGGGACGGAGCTGTCCTCTTCAGGGACGGAGCTGTCTTCTTCGGGGACGGAACTGTCTTCTTCAGGGGCGGAGCTGTCTTCTTCGGGGACAGAGCTGTCTTCTTCGGGGACAGAACTGTCTTCTTCAGGAACGGAACTGTCCTCTTCAGGGACGGAACTGTCTTCTTCAGGGACGGAGCTGTCCTCTTCAGGAGCGGAACTGTCCTCAACAACGGAACTCTCCTCCGCAGAGGATTCTTCCTCCACCACAATTTGTTTTGACTCTGCCATAAATCCTTCACCAGTAGGATCCACAATCACGACTTCCAGACGATCATCCAGTGCCAGCTGTTTTTGGTTACCTATATAAATCGAAGCGGTGCCGCCAAGACTGCAGGTGATTTTGTCGCCGGTACGCAAAACGGTATCTTCTTCCACTAAGAAAGAAACGCCATCTCGCTCCAGGTATACAAGCCCCCGGATATCTGACAATAATGCGGTGTTTTCATCGCCCTTATCAAACCATCCCTGGATGTGTCCCACACCCAAGATGCCCAATGTCACAATGAGCAAAACGACCACAACCATCATCATATTCAGCAACCGTTTCTTCTTCATAAGAATTCCTCCAATACAAAAAGTCCCCGCTTAGAGGGACTGAAAAATACGCAAAATAGGCCATGTTGCAGTATTACAACATGGTAACGAACATATACAACCGCCGGACAGCCCCCAAGAGTCCCGCATGTCTGGTTACGAGTCCGTATTCCGACTCCGGACGCCACGATGCACCGATCTTCTCAGCATTGGCCAATGACCTGATGCGGCTTCATGTCCGTCTACGGCGGCTTGGTACCGTTGGGATTTGCCCATTCCAATTTAACTCATAACTTAAAACAATATTCTGGCATACGCCTTTGGTTACATACTAGCACAATTATTTCTTTCTGGCAATCCTTTTTTGAAAAATTTGATTGACAAAGGCAGTCAACAGTGCTATTCTATGGGGGAAAGTGAATAACAGTTTAAGTGCCCCTGCGTTCGGTAACAGGCCCAGGGGAGAATAGAGAATCGTGTGTAAATCACGAACGGTACCGCCACTGTAAGCGTGGAGGCCCTGCTTTTTGACGAAAGTCGGTCATTGGAGGCAACTCTGAGAAGGCTGAGCAGGCGCCGGTGAAGCGCAAGTCAGGAGAACTGCTTAAATGGTGTCTTTGCCAGACCCTACGATTATGGGGACTGGTTGTTTTTGCGCACGAAAAACGGCTGCGGCAATCCAATTCCGAGGATTTGCCGCTTTTTTTATTGCCGCAAAAACATTATGATGCCGATTTACTTTCAAAGCAACGAAATTTTTGCAATGGAGGAAATGCAGCAATGAGAAAGCGAATTGTTAGCTTGCTCCTGGTACTGATGATGGTGCTGGGAACACTGCCGATGTCTGTGTTTGCAGCAGGCCTGGATACTTCAAATCTTACATTCGATGTATCCGATCCGGCAGGGTATGTAACCGTTAGCTTTGTGGATAACGGTGTTCGTCCGGAAAACGCCACTATGGATAATGCAGAGCTGTACGGAGAAGCGGTTGGAACCATTGTTGGGGAGACCCAGGTTCCTTTTAAAAGTGGGGACAGTGTGGCGGATGTCACGGTACGACTGCTGAATGCGCTGGGGCTGGAGTATGATTCTACCGGTACCGTAGAGGATGGATTTTACCTGGCAGCACTGGAGAATTTTGAACTGAACGACGTGCATTATGCCACATTCGGTGAGTTTGATGCCGGTTCCCAATCCGGCTGGTGTGTAAGACTCAATAACTGGCACATCAATCAAGGTGCGTCCGCCTTTGAGGTGGAGGACGGCGATACTATCAGCTGGCTTTATACCTGTCAATATGGTGCCGATGTGGGTGCGGATTTTAGCAATAAGAGTGCTGAAATTACGGATGTAACATTGAGCGACACAACATTGAGTTTGGTTTATGATGAATCAGAAGAGGAATATACTTGTGTTGTTCCGGAGGATATTACATCTATCGCCTTTGAAGTAGTACTGGAGAACTATGCTTCGGTTGTTACTGTTACCGTAGATGGTGTTGAGGCCAAGTATCGTCCGAATAAAGCAATCGCTGTTCAGAATAACAGCGTGATTGAGATTGCCACTGCGCTGGATTATATGGATGCGGCCAATAACAACCAGATAACAACTTATACAGATACGATGAAGATTCGCCTGGTTCCTGATAGCAATCAGGCACCGGTTGTGAATGCAAATGCACCT
>JAFUJY010000033.1 GCA_017467985.1 Bacillota bacterium | reverse complement strand
GACCCTTATCGTGGGTACCGGTGCTGCCGGTTACAGTGCTGCTGATCGTCTTCATCAGTTTGGTCACACCGATATCGCGATAATTACCGAGGGCCGCAATATGGGTACATCCCGCAACACCGGCTCCGACAAACAAACATATTATAAATTGACCCTTTCCGGAGATGGACAGGATTCCTTTACCGAAATGGCCAAAACTTTATTTGATGGCCAGGCCGCTGATGGCGACCTGGCGCTGTGTGAAGCGGTGAACTCCGTCCCCTGCTTCCTGCACTTGGCTGAGCTGGGCGTTCCCTTCCCCACCAATCGCTGGGGTGAATATGTCGGCTATAAAACCGACCACGATCCGAGGGAGCGTGCCACCTCTGCAGGACCTCTGACCTCCAAGCTCATGACCGAGGCTTTGGAACGCTCTGTGGCTGCCCGCAATATCACCGTTCTGGATCATCATCAGATGATTCATATTTTCACTGAAGATAATACTGTACAAGGGGTACTGTGTTTGAATACGGAAGATGATTCCCTGCATGTGATTCGCTGTGCTAATCTGGTACTGGCCACTGGTGGCCCCGCCGGACTTTATGCGGATTCTGTATATCCTACCAGCCAGCATGGCGCTTCCGGCATCGCCTTCGCTGCCGGTGTGGGCGGCAAGAATCTGACGGAATGGCAGTATGGCATGGCCTCGGTTCGGCCTCGCTGGAATGTGTCCGGCACCTATATGCAGTCCTTGCCCCGTTTTGTCTCCACTCGCGAAGATGGCAGCGATCCCCAGGAATTTTTAACCGGCGCTTTTAAGGATCGGGGCGAAATGCTGAGCCAGATTTTCTTAAAAGGCTATCAGTGGCCCTTTGACAGCCGTAAGGCTTTGGATGGTTCCTCCCGTATTGACCTGTTAGTATACCGGGAAAAAGTATTAAAAGGCCGTCGTGTTTTCCTGGATTACCGTTCCAACCCGGATCAGGAGCCCATTTGCTGGGATCAGCTTTCTGATGAAGCCTACACTTATCTGAGTAAGGCCGGTGCTCTGCAGAATACCCCCTTTGCCCGCCTGGCCCATATGAACCAGCCCGCAGTAGATTTTTATCGCAGCCACAATGTGGATCTGGAACACGAAATGCTGGAAATTGCCGTGTGTGCCCAGCACAACAACGGCGGTTTAGTCATCGACAACTGGTGGCGTACTAATGTGAATGGAATTTTTGCCATCGGCGAGGCTGCCGGCAGCCATGGTGTGTATCGTCCCGGCGGCAGTGCCCTGAATGCCGGACAGGCTGGAGCTTTGCGAGCTGCCAAGTACATTGCAGCTCAGCCCATCAAAACCTTATCCGATGATTTACCTGCTTTCTGCAATAAGCAGCTGACCAGTTGTCTTTCCCTGATTGATGCCCTGCGCAGGCATCCTGACAATACAGCTCAGCTGACGGTTCACTATCGTCGGCGCATGAGTGCTGTCGGCGGTGCCTTCCGCTCTGCCCCGGAAATGATCGAACTGGCCAATGAAGTTCGGGATCTGCTGGTTCATTTTGATGAAAGAGTGGGCTGTGGGGATTCTGCCCGTGGCTTGGCGAATGCATATCGTCTGTATGATCAGCTGATTACCATGAGTCTGTATCTGGATGCCATGGCGGATTACGCAAAAGTCAGCGGTCTCAGCCGCGGCAGCTCTCTGTATCAGTGTGCTGACGGCGCGCTGCCCCGGCTGGCAATTGATCCCATCCCCGAGGTGTTCCGATTCCTTCCCGATGATGGCTCTTTGGCTGACCAGATTCAGGAAGTGTATCCCCATGATTTTGGCAGCACCATCCTTTGGCGTCCTGTTCGTCCGCTGCCCGATCGCTCCGGAGACTTTTTTGAGAATATTTGGCGCAGTTTCCGGGAAAATAAAAATATTATAGACTAATTATAGAAAGAAGATGTAGTATGCTTCAAAATATTATAACCGTTGCCGAACAGGTACTGATCCTGTTCATTCTCATCGGTCTGGGGTTCACCGCCGGCAAAACTAAACTCATCAATAATCCTGTTGCCAGCGGCATGACAAATGTAGTTTTATATTTTGTTACACCTTGTGTAATCGTGAACTCTTTCCAGCGGGATTATGATCCCAATATGCTTCAGGGCTTACTCATCGCTGTTGTGGCCGCATTGGCCAGTCATGGCATCAGTATTCTGCTGGCTCACCTGCTTGTCAGAGATAAAAAAGACGCAAAACAGCGTGTTCTTCGCTTTTCGGTCGTTTTTTCCAACTGTGGATTTATGTCGCTGCCTCTACAACAGGCACTTCTGGGGGCAGACGGTGTTTTCTATGGCGCAGCCTATATTGCCATTTTTAACATTCTTGGCTGGAGCTATGGTGTCGCAATCATGTCCCAAGACTCCAAGCTTTCTCTAAAGAAAATTCTTCTCAATCCCGGTGTCATTTCTGTTGCTATCGGAATCATTATTTTCTTTACTTCCTACCGGTTCCCCAATGTGATTGGTTCTCCCATCACTTATATGGCCGCACTGAATACCCCCATTCCCATGTTTTTGATTGGTTTCCATTTGTCCCAGGCCAAACTATCCACAGTTCTCACCGATTTAAAGTGTTACTGGGTTATGGCCTTGCGTTTGATCCTCTCCCCCTTGATCAGTCTGGGAATATTCTATATCTTTGGTCTGCGGGGTACTGTACTCGTGGCATGCATGATCGCCGTCTGTGCTCCTGTCGCTGCCATGGCCACTATGTTTGCCGATAAATTCGGTCAGGATACCGAAACCTCTGTTGGCTTGGTGTCTATCTCCACTTTGCTGTCTATTATAA
Organism: Bacillota bacterium; assembly: GCA_017467985.1. Taxonomy (GTDB): domain Bacteria; phylum Bacillota; class Clostridia; order Lachnospirales; family Bianqueaceae; genus Faecimorpha. Next base: position 12,546 of record JAFUJY010000033.1, on the reverse strand, counting down.
CCATGCCCATCATTGTAGGGCTGACACAGACCCTGGCTTAAATGCCCCATCCATACCAAGAAAGCGGGGAAACTCTTTCGCGGTATGGATGGGCTCATTTTTACGCGTTGCTTTTATCGTAGTATTACATATCTTTGGGAGGTGTTTTTAGTTGAAAAAAGTGATCATTATCGGTTGTCCGGGGAGTGGGAAGAGTACATTTGCCCGGGCTTTGCATGAGAAAACCGGCCTGCCCTTATATCATTTGGACATGATGTACTGGAACGAGGATCGTACCACCGTACCAAAGCCTGTATTTCGCCAGCGGCTTCAGCAGGTATTGGACGCCCACACCTGGATCATTGATGGAAACTATCATTCTACTATTGAACAGAGGCTGCAAGCTTGTGACACCGTCTTTTTTCTGGACTATCCTCTGGACGTTTGTCTTGATGGTGCTCTCTCCCGCAGAGGCAAAAAAAGATCGGATATCCCTTGGGTGGAGCCATTGGACGATATAGATTCAGAATTTCTCCAATTTATCAAGAACTATACTTCCATTAATCGACCAGTCGTACTGGAATTATTAAATCGCTATTCTAACAAAATCATCCATATTTTCAAAACCCGCCAAGAAGCTGATAACTACCTGTCTCTAATTCAGTAAGGAAATACAATCCCCTGGCTGAAAAGCGTTCCATTCGCTTTTCAGCCAGGGGATTGTATTTCCTCATATAAAGTTTGTTACATACCGTTTTTCTTCGGGCTGGGGCGCCTCAATTCCAGCCTTTTTTCCGGCCTCAATACACTTCAGCAGCCACGCCATATTGCGGCCCAATGTACGCATAATCTGAAGCCCTTCCAAGTCCTGCTCCACCTGCTCAGGCGTATTGCCGTGTACCATGTTCCAGTACTGGGAAGAAACCACCGGCATCTGATTGATGGTCAGATATTTGTTCAGCTGATCCAGCGCCGCTGTGGTTCCTGCACGACGGGCAACCACCACACATGCTCCCGGTTTCTGGAAAAACGCAGGTTTGGAGCTGTAAAAGCAGCGATCCAGGAAAGAAGTCATGGAACCACTGGCAGCAGCATAATGCACCGGGGATCCAAAAATAAATCCATCAGCCCCATTGGCCTTTTCCACAAATTCATTGACCACATCACCAATCACACAGCTTTTCAGCTGATAACAGGCACCACAGGCCATACAACCTGCAATGGCCTCATTACCGACCCAGAAGATCTCGGTCTCTACGCCTTCTTTTTCCAGCGCACAAGCCACTTCCTGTAAAGCTCTATGGGTGCAGCCATTTCTTTCCGGGCTGCCATTCACTAATAACACCTTCATGCTGTTTACTCCCTGCCGTACAACTCTCGTCCCAGACGATCATGAATTTCATCACGATAGGGCACCAGCACCATCATGCCATTGATGACTGCATCGTAATATTCGCCGTCATTCGGAACATGCAGCTGCTGAATAGAATTCAGCTGAATTACCTCACTGCCGTAGGAAAGGATTGTACCCGCGTCCATATCGGTATACACAAGATCCAACACCTGGTTGGCTGCATTGGCTACTTCGCCCCAGCTCAACTTCTTAAAACGCTCGAACAGAGAATTCAGCACCGTGCGCTGACGATTGGTCCGGCCAAAGTCGCTGTCAATATAACGAATTCTGGAATATCTCATGGCCAGGTCGCCGTCCATGTGATATTCGCCTTCGCCGGACAGTCCCAGATAATCCGCCTCAGCCTGTGTCAGTGTAATATCCACACCACCCAAAGCATCAATTACCTTGGGGAAAGTGTTGAAGTCCACCATTACATGCCCGTCCACCTGAATACCAAAGTTCAGTTCCAATGTGGCATCCAGCAAGTCGATACCGCCAAAAGCATAGGCTGCATTCAAACGGTTGGAATCCCGTCCCGGGATTTCCACATACAGATCTCGCAGGAAGGAGGTCATGGTTGCGGTTTTGTTCACCTTATCATAGGTACACAAAATCATAACATCAGAACGGCCGGAATAGCCTTGTCCATCAATACCGATCAACAGCACATTAATATAATCATCGCTGTCAAACTCCCAGGATTCTTCCTTCTCTTCCACTTCGGTGCTGGACTCATTTTTATTCCAGGATACGTCCTCCGGATTGATTACCGTTACGGAATTATCCTCACCAATGCTGTCCTGTTCAAATTCTTCTACCACAACAGAACTGTTCTGGTCCACCACCGGCAAATCCTGAATATTATTTAAGCGCATATAAATATAACCCAGTCCTGCCAACGCAATAATAACTACCACCAGAATTGTTGACAACAAAATAATACCGATTAATAAACCTGCGCTCTTCTTTCTTTTTGAAGCCAAGTCAATACGTCCCCTTTCGTATCATATTAGCTTTAATATATACCAAAATAAGGCATTTGTCAAGTTATTTTATGGTACGGTTAACACTCCACTGGCTAATGGAACTGCTTCGATTATAAATAGGATCTGCAACGGCATCACTCAGTCCCATTCGTGTTGCTTCCAACTTTAACAAGGCCAGGGGCTCTATGGCATCCAACCAGCAATAATCGTCATTTTCCCGTCTAAAATAGCCATCATGCAGTGCTGCGGTTTCGATGTTGCTGCCGATTTTTTCTGCCAGAGGCAGGTACTTCTCCTTATCCGTATCACACAACTTCAACACCGCCAACAATACTCCTGGATCACTGCAGTCCGTCTGCAGATTCTGCACTCCATCCAGATCTCCCAGTTCAAGATCCGCTGCAAAAACCTTAACGATCTGCCACAATTCTTCATCCTGCGTTAACTGGGCCATCATGGTATATCCCAGCAAATAGTCACCTTCCAAGGGATGCTGAGCCAGTTTTCGCCCCTTGGGGCCATAATAACCGTAACGGGGCAGCTCATAATCGGTCAGATCTGTTCCATCTGCCAACATTGGCCGCCAACTCTTCGTCCCATGATCATAACCATACGTATAATAGGCCTTCATATTCTCGGCGGTCTGAGCCACCATCTGCTTTTCCTTCTCGCTTCCGTGACCATACACCCCGGCAATAATCTGAGGATTCATCGCATAAATGGATAACTCCTGACTCTTTAATAATACATTTGCCTCCAGGGCGATCTCGCCAAACTCAGGTCCCAGCTGCCGCTTAGCCCGATCCCCATAAAAGGACAGGGTAATTTTATCATCATCCGTCTCCATACGCTTCATGGCCTGGGAAAACTGATATACACCCAGTTTGGTCTGGGGATGGCGGCACTTCATGTACATATCATGGAGACGTCCGGACCACAACATGGCTCCCTGGTCTCCTTTGGCCTCATACAAACGTCCGGCCGCATACATCAAATCATTTCCCGTATTACGAAAAGACAATCCCTTACGGTACGAAAACGGCTCCGGATCTGCAAACTTTCTCTCCCAAATGCCTTCCACGCCATAGGGCGATTCTTGACTATGGCGCCCCATTTCGAACACTTCGAAATCATACACATGGGCATTCCAGAAGGACTTTACATATAGCTCTGCCTTATCACTGTCCGTTTCAAACATCAACTCATAATACGGATAATCATTTTTCAGTTCATGAACCAGTTCTTTTTCTCCCCGGTCCTCCAAGGTTACCAGATCAATGTACCGATGACCGCCCCAGCGCATCAAACCTCCTGCCATGGGATGATCCATCATATACTGCATCACTTCCTGAGCCCGTTTTTTATATTTGGGATCCCCGGTCAATGCCGTTAATCCGCACAAAAAACGCATAAAGATCTGCTGATGGGCCACGTTAGATACAATGTGACCATCCTCTTCCCGTCCCGGCGCCTTTTTACTCACATCCACCCGATCCGCCAACAAAGGCGTACCGCTCTCCGGATAAGAAGCCTGGGCCAAAATCTGATCTGCATACTGTTTTAATATCTCTAATCTACTCATACTTGTACCCCCAATATTTTTTTATTTTACAGCCATAAACCGCATGATATTTTCCATCGTCAGCCGCAGGTCATTCTCCGCCCGCAGTTTTGCCTCCTTATATGGAACCGCCACACGATTGATGCTGAAAATTGCGCTGACGCCCTTATCATAGGCTTCTTCAATATTATCACCGATGTCTCCCACCACTGCAATCAAGGGCACACCCGCAGCCTTCGTACGACTGGCAACTCCGATCACCACTTTGCCACGAATACTTTGGCTATCAATCTTACCCTCTCCGGAGAAAACCATGCGGGCACCCTGCACTACTTCATCGAAATGCACCGTATCCAATACGGTTTTAATACCCATCTGTAATTGGGCACCTAAGAATGCACGCATACCATAGCCCAGGCCACCGGCAGCACCGGAGCCCGGCGTGTATTCATCCCCTGTAGCCATTACCTTTGCCAAATGTCTTAATCCCTGATCCAAAACCTCCACCGTGACGGAATCCGCTCCCTTCTGGGGACCAAATACATAAGCCGCTCCCTCCGGACCATACAACGGATTATCAATATCACACATGGCCACAATCTCCACATCCTTCAGCCGGGGATCCAGTCCTGTCATATCCACACTGGCAATCTTGTGTAAGGTGCCTCCGGTGGGAACAAACACGTTCCCCTTTTTATCCTCGAACCGCACGCCCAAGGCCGCAGCCATACCACAGCCGCCATCGGTGGTGGCACTGCCCCCCAAACCCATGATCAGCTTTTTACAACCCGCATTCAGCACTTTATTCACCAACTGTCCCACGCCATAGGTGCTGGCACCACAAGGATCAAGAGCATCCCGCATTAAAGGTAAACCGGCGGCGGCGGCCATTTCCACAATTGCAGTGCCGTCATCCAGTTCCCCCCAAAACGAAGAAACCATCTTGCCCGCAGGTCCCTTTACCATAACGATATGCACACAGCCACCCAAAGCTGTTAAAAAAGCATGTACACTGCCTTCGCCCCCGTCGGCCACCGGAATCTTCACAATATCTGCTTCCGGCTCAAATTTACGGATAGCTTCTTCCATAATATTACAAATTGTCTCTGAACTCATGGTTCCCTTAAAAGAATCCGGAATCAAAATATACTTGCTCATATCCTTCACCACTACTTTCTTCTATTTTATAACTTCAGTATAGCATATTCACATTCATCTGAAAAGTATTTTTTCCTTCCCCTTTGTGCTAATTATAAACAGTTTGCGCCCCCTATACTTTTCAAATACATTCCGTATACAATTTGTATACTTTACGTATAATTCAAAGTAATTTTTTTCAAAATATGATACAGTATTTAAACCATATTGATGAGGAGGGGTATTATGTCTAACGAAATGAGTGAACGAATTCGTCTTTTACGCGAACATTTTGGTTATAGTCAAAAATATGCCGCAGAACAGCTTAATATCAGTCCTCAAGCCTATTCTCATTACGAGAATAATCGCCGTATCCCCGATGTGGACATGCTCTACAAATTATCTATTTTCTATGGCGTATCCATGGAATTTCTTGTCACAGGCCAAAAAGAAGAACTGACTCCCATTCAGGCACTGTTAAAACGGGATGTTCAATCTCTCACAGACCAGGAAATTAGTCAACTTCGTATTTTTGTAGAGTTTATCAAGTTCCATCGTCCCCGTTCTTCCAATTCGTAATTTTAAGGCTGCAGTTCCTCAAAAACTGCAGCCTTTTCTTTTTATCTTAGTTTTGTCTGGAATTCAGCCACTTTCAGCAGATCCCGTGTACTATAATTACGATACACATCCTGCACCGCCTGATTAAAACCATCAATGGTAAAATCCGTGCGCTCCTGATCTGCCAGCACCAGCCGTTTCATACGCTCGGAAGACAGTGTATCCAAACGCAGCAAACGATGCTCCACCAGGGTATTGGTCTCACAATCCACCAAAAATGCATCGATAGAATACCCCTGCCCCTGCTGTAAATCAGGAAAACTCTTTTTAGACGAGGACAACTGGGCACTATATGGAGTATCCATCCATCCCAAGGGTGAAAAATGGGACAGAATAAACATGGTATTACGCAGTACCGTCACACCAAACTGGGGCGCCGCCGTGGCAAAAGCCTGAATCTCCTGCTGTGTGGGCCGCTTAAATCGATAAATCAAAAACATTGTATAGGGCTCAATAGAAAATGTAACCCCTTCTTCTTTCTGATGGGGCAGCGGGAATGCTGCTCCTTTTTCAAACTTTAACATATAGAATCTTTTACTCCTTCTAACCATTCATTGACCGGTCCCCAAGACACAATCTTGTTGCGGCCCATGCCCATTTCCAGAACCATCACCGGCGCACCAACCAATTCCTGGATACGCTGTACATAATTCTTTGCTTCCTGGGGCAGTTCCTCATAGGAATTGCAGCCATCAATCTGTCCCCAGCCGGGCATCGTCTCATACACAGGCTCATACTCGGAAAGCATCTCCGCACTGGCGGGGAATACCTGAATCAGCTGGTCTCCCTGCTTATATCCAACACAAATCTTGACCTCATCCAAGTCACGCATGGCGTACATCTTGGTCAAAGCCAATCCTTCTAAACCATTAATACGTACCGCATAACGTGCAGCCACTGCATCAAACCAACCGATACGGCGATTCTCCCCCCGGGGCTCGTATTCATTTCCCCGATCCCGCAGACAACGGCTCTCTGCCCCAAAAATCTCAGTGGGGAAAGGTCCCCGTCCGGTCCGAGTGGTATATGCCTTCATAACGCCCAGCGTATGAGCAATTTTTCTCCAGCCCACGCCGCTGCCATGAATTACGCCGCCAATGGTGGGATAACTGGAAGTAACATAGGGGTAGGTTCCATAGTCAGGATCCAGCATCGTGGCCTGAGCACCTTCAAAAATCACCCTTTTGCCTTCCTGCATCATGGTATCCAGCAATTTACCGGTATCCGTAATGTAGGGGGCCAGTTTCTGCCCATATTCCAAGTATTCTTTGATAACCTTCTCAGCATCTACTAGCTGCACACCGCCATATACCCGTGTAATCACCCGGTTCTTCAAGGCCACATTACTGCGTACTTTTTTTACAAACACCTCCGGCGTCTGCAAATCGCACACACGAATACCAATTCCTTCGATTTTATCCATATAACAGGCTCGAATACCACTGCGGGCACCCGCCGGGTCTCCATCCTCCTGGTTACGGGCCTCATCCATCAATCCATCCAAAATAATGTGATAGGGCATCACCAAATGGGCCCGGGTGCTGATGCGAACATTCTTTACTGATAGGCCCTGTGCCTCCAGTGCACCCAGTTCTTCAGTCAGCTCTGCCGGATTAATGGCAGTACCATTTCCCAAAATTCCCATAACATCCGGATGAACAATTCCGCAGGGAACAGATGAAAAACGATATGTTTTACCATCCACAGCAACACTGTGGCCTGCCTTGTTTCCCCCGGAAGTACGTACAACTGCATCTGCCTTCCTCGCCAGAAGATCTACAATTTTCGCCTTTCCTTCATCTCCCCACTGGGTTCCAATCACAGCAATGCTTGACATATCTCTCTCCTCCATTCCTTACCTTTAACAGGATAGCAATATTGTACACTATTTCGTCGAAAAATGCAACTATCCGTTATTCATCTAAAGTATACAAATTTGTCTCCTGGGCAAAATTAATCGCATTAAACAGGAATAAAACATCTGTAACCTGCTTTTCTTCTGCAAAATTCCAGATATCAAACAAGTAATAGCGGGGATCCACCAGGTACACCGTTTCAAAATCTGCCGCAGCCAAGGTGGCAAAACAATGGGCGTAAGAATCCTTGTAGATCATCAGCACACGGCCGTTTTTCTCGCCGCCCTGAATCTCGGTGATGGCAGTGTTTCCATAAACATAGGCCGCATATTTGTCCTTTTCTGCCAGTTTTTCTTCGTTATAAAGACCGTTAATCAGTTCATCCCCTTCATCGATGCGCAGGGTATATTCATTAGCGGCCTCCCGCAGAGAAAAACCTAACATCTGCTCAGGCTGGATTCCCCAAGCCGGGGCCTTAGAATAGGTGGTCCCCAGGAATTCTTCGCTCAGCACAGTAATATCGTAATCCTCCAGTTTCACATCCTTATAGCCCTTCTGTCCCATCCATTCCTGATAGGCATAAAATGCACCGGTCATCGTCCAGTGATGGTCGGTCTTGTAATAGATGTACTCATCCTTATGGGCAGCCATCACGCTCTCGGCGTCAATCCATACCTGAGCGTCCACTCGCTCCCGGGCCTGCTCCAGCAATGCCAGCTGGTCAAAGATCATATCCTGGCCATTCGCCGGCAGCTGCTCGGTCAACATGGCCTGCGCTGTGGGCACCAACATCACAGAAGTATGCTCTGCACCCAGCTTTTCCTGAAAATACTTGGCAAAGCGTTCCAAGCGGTTCAGATTTTTTTCCACCAAAGTATCCTTTACAGACTGCTTGGTGTCCATTGCGATCATCCCGCCATCCTCGGTGAAAAACACATTATTGACATCCTTCTTCTGCATGATCTGCTCCACACCCACATACAGGCTCACCCAGGCATCCCGGGCCAGAAACTGATCTGTCAAATAGGCCTCAAAATCTTCCTGCCATTCACCCTCAAACAAGGCTTCCACGGAAAACTTCGGAAATTGCTGCAAGGACTTATTTTCATTATAAGAAAAGGCACGGTCCGGTGTAAGCAGATTCCACAGGGTGAGACCAAAAATCAACACGATAAAAACTGCAACGGTTGCAATTGCTTCTTGCTTTTTCATTTTTCATCCCCTCCTTAGAATCTAAAATACAAAAACGGATTGTAGGCACCGTTGACCAGATAGGCCAGTGCCAGGATAAATACAATCACCAGGAACACATTGCTGACAACCGTCTTGATCACCGGCTGGTTCTGCAGCATAGTCTGCACTTTCACTGCCAGTTTCTTGGGCCAATCGGTGCTGGCCAGTACCAAAATCACCAGCAGCACCAGGTTCGAGGTCAGCAGATACCAGGACTCACCGGTGGCAAAACCGGCACCATTCAAACCAAACATAGCGGCCATCAGGCTTCCCACCTGACCCAAATCAGTCAATGAGAACAATGCCCAGCCCACAACAATCAGGAAAATTGCGTATAAATGCTGCAGTACTACAGGCCACTTCTTCATGGCCTTCAGCAAGAACAGCTTCTCCACAATCAAAATAATACCAAAATAGCAGCCCCACAACATAAAGTTCCAGGATGCACCATGCCAGATACCCGTCAGCAGCCAGACAATGGCCAGGTTCAGGATCTGACGATTTTTACCCTTGCGGTTGCCGCCCAGGGGAATATATACATACTCACGGAACCAAGTACCCAGAGAAATGTGCCAGCGGCGCCAGAACTCCGTAATGCTTCTGGACATGTAGGGATACTCGAAGTTTTCCAGAAAATGAAAACCAAACATGCGGCCCAAACCAATGGCCATATCGGAATAACCGGAAAAGTCAAAATAGATCTGGAAACTGAAGGCAATGATACCAATCCAAGCGGACAGCATAGGCAACGTATCGATGCCCATGGCACACACCTGCTCCCACACAAGACCGATACTGTTAGCCAGCAGCACCTTTTTGCCCAGACCGATCATGAAACGATGAATACCACTGGCAAAGTCATCCACATTTTCCTTACGGCCCATCATCTCTTCGGCGACCGTCTGATAGCGTACAATGGGACCTGCAATCAGCTGGGGGAACAGCGCCACATAAGTACCAAAGGCAATAATATTATCCTGACGTTGAGCCTCTCCCCGATAAATATCAATGGTATAAGACATGGTCTGGAAGGTATAGAATGAGATACCGATGGGCAGCGCTAACCCGGGCATGGGAATAGAAATACCCAGCAGAGCATTAATATTGCCAATCAGAAAATCCGAATACTTAAACACACCCAGCAGACTCAGGTTGATAATCGCAGATGCAATTACCGCACCCTTGGCCTTTTTCATATTGCCTGCTGTTTTATACTTGTCCACTGCTGCACCCAACACATAGTCCACCACAGTGGAGAAAATCATCAGTACCACATACACCGGCTCACCCCAGGCATAGAAAATCAGACTGGCGGCAAACAGTATAAAGTTACGCCACTTTCTGGGGCAGGCAAAATACAATGCCAATACCGCCGGGAAGAAACAAAATAAGAATAATAAACTTGAAAAAACCATTTTTAAGCCCTTTCCCAAAAATTATATCTTTACAAATTGTACGTTCTCTATTATAATACATATCAATCCTTTTTTTCTACCCCTAAACGGCTTTTGGAAGGAGATGATCGTATGAAAGCCGAACGTATTAACAAGAATCAGATTCGTTTTACACTGGGTGCTGAGGATTTGCAAAGCCGGGACATCCAGATTTCAGAACTGTCCTATGGTTCCGAAAAGGCCAAGGCCCTGTTTCAGGATATGATGAACACCGCGCAAAAAGAGTTTGGATTTGATTTTTCTACCCAGCCGGTCATGATCGAAGCCGTTCCCCTTTCATCCGGGAGCATCATGATCACTGTGACCAAAGTAAATAAACCGGAAAAGGGCGAGGCGCTGATTCCCGCAATCACTACCCCCCTGACCGCTGAAAAAACACCTATCCCCGAGAAGTCCGTCCCCACCAAGCAGGCGGATACCAAGACCCCCTCTGCTGAAGGGTATTATATCTTCGGTTTCTCTGATTTCCACACTCTGCGCCGCACCGCTGCGCTGACACCCGAAAAACTCAATCTGAAAAATGCGCTGTATCAGGACCCAAAATCCAAGCGCTACTATGTTGAGACCAGCTACAAGCAGGCCGGACCCAAAGTCCGTTATACCATGAACCTGCTTTACGAAAACGCCAGTGAGATCCACAACAATCCGCTGATGGGCGCCTACATGCAGGAACACACCAACTGTGTCATCCCCACCCGGGCACTGCAAAAGCTGCGCACGCTGGCCTGATATCATCGTTGTAAAAAACCGCTGCAAGTGAAATCGCAGCGGTTTTTTTGTTTGCAATTACTGATTCTTAGCTTCCAGATATTCGTTCAGACGAGCCTCAACAGTGTCAGCATCCAGACCATGTACCATACAAGCCTGTGCCAGAGACTCACCACTGGATGCGGGGCAGCCTACGCAGTGCATACCACTGGCCATCAGTACCTGAACCAGACCGTTATCCACGTTAATAATATCTCTAATAATCATGTCCTTAGTGATCTTTGCCATGATTGTGTCCTCCTCAAATTGTATGTCGCAGCAGGAACTGCGCAAATAGTATTATAATACATTTCCGGGGAAAATACAACAGTTTTTCGAAAAAGAAACCTGCTACTTAAAAATCATTGATTTATTTTCTTTCCCCACTCTTCAGTCCAGTGGGAAACTGCCATATAATTCAGGCTCCATTGGGCTGTCAGATTGGTTGTACGTCTGGTTATGCCAGCTATTTCCGGCACCGGGTAGGGTGTATCATTCTTCGGAATCCCCTGAAGAACTATATTGCCTTCATCATCCAGCGCCTTATTTACAATCAATGTTTCTGTTTCCTGTGCCCCTTTGGGTGCAAGACCTTCCCAACATTCCTTCACATATCGTTCACTTGCAAAATAGTAAGCCGCATATGCTATCATACGACAACCATTCCCCAACCAACAACTATCATTTTGCTCATTAAAAAGCCCCTTTGACTTAATACTTCTCTCCTCAGGTGTCATACCGTAATATTCACCGAAATCCGCAACCATCTCATTGAATTTCTCATCTTCCAGTAATTCGCACAATTCATACCAGACCTCCGCACCGCCAAACGGGAATACCATACCCTGTTGGTAATTACCATCCCCTTGGTGCGTGTGCCCCGTATACTGAGGATCGCCCATATAATGCATCATTCCCGTCTCAGGGTCATAATGGAACGTGGATCCCGAAGACAAGCCCAACGGAGCCAACTTGATGGATTCAATGCTATCCAACAACTTCTTCCGGTACTTAGGGTCTTCTGTGCGCTCCCAGCGGGACAGCCAGTTGCTCAGGAAAGCAGTCCAATCCGGGCCGGTTCTGCAGTGTGAAAAACGGGGATGAGGATCAAAATATCCAGCCATAGGATCTCTGATCAGCGTGCTATAATCCGCATCCTTCACCTCATCCATTATGTCTCCAATCCGCTCGTCCCCGGTAAGGAAATACATATAGCGAAAATGACCCGCCATGGAAATACGCACCTCTTTTGCTCCACCACCCCAGTGACGCACGTTATGTCTGGAACCTAACATTGCATATTTACCAATATGATATATATCCACTTCACTGCAGTGACGGCTCATTGCCTTGGCAAACCGATAAATATTATAATCTCCGTTGCGTAGGAAAACTAACCAGTTGGCATAACTATTACACATCTCTGTGTTCTGCCATGCACATCCACACATATCATACTGCCAAGTGTGACGGGTATGTTCATATGTATGCATCACATCACCATAATCCCAGAAACCATACCATTTGCGCCGTTCAATTTCATCCACATAGAATTTTTGAATGCTATCAATCGCCTTTT
>JAFUJY010000273.1 GCA_017467985.1 Bacillota bacterium | reverse complement strand
TTACCATGCTGCCCAACAGTGTGAATTTTGTGGATAACGAACTGGCCAATGTTCTGGCCAATGGCGGGAATGATTTCTGGGTGATTAACTGTTCCAATGTGCGTCCCCATGTGTATTTCCTGGATGCCATTCGTAAGATCTGGTTTGGACAGCGCATCTCTGACGAGAGCCACAGCCAGGCCTTTGCAGATGAATACTATAAGGCCTGTGTGGAGGCCGCTAAGTGTTATCAGGCATATTCTGCCGCCATGCCCAAGTATGGTCCGGAAGAGGATCAGCATGCGGGTGAGCAGTTCTATACCGAAAATGTGCGTATCATTGCCCATCATATGATGCTGGGCAACAAAAAGGCGGATGAACTGGTATGGCTGACAGGAAATGTCCCCCTGCGCCGTCAGGTTAAGAAGATCATGGACATCTGCAGCGAGGCAGAACCTAAATTAAAAGCCCTGTATGAGCAGTGTAAGGAAGTGGGCAAGTCCCTGCGGACCACCGCTTTTTCCGATCAGATTGAAAAGGATCTGGGAGTGCATTGGCGAATGGCAAAGGGAACTCATATCTTTTGTGAAGCCTACGAAGAGTTCCGCAATAAGAATTATAAAAAGGCCTTTGTCCGTATGGGGGACAGTTGGCAGATTTTCAAAGAAGCGGATGAATTGCTGCAAAAGGATGATGGTAAGTGGAAGAACTACTATGGCAATGACTGTCTGGCAGATATTAAGCACACTGCGTACATGGCTAAGAAGGCCATGGGTTATATCCGTGAAGTGGGGGACAATGTGCGTCACGACCAGTGGTATCGGGATGAAATATATGCACCCGAGGATCAGAAGGTCTTCCTGCTGTTGGTAACGGATCGTCACATGACGGATAAGCAGCTGTATGAAGCCATGAAGTCGAAATATTAATTGAAATCGACAAGGGATTATGACAAAAACCTCTTTTTCGGTGTGTTATAGTATTAAAACACGAAAAGGAGGTTTTGTTTTTATGAAACAAGGCATTTATATGGAGAGGGGGACGCAGCAGTTTATTCTGGATAACTGCAGTGCCCAGCCCGGTGAACTGCAGGTGTTTTATCTGTTCGGAAAGGAATATATTTTGGGCGATGAGCATTATTATGTGGTAAGGGCTGCGATAGAAGCGGAGAATGAAGCTTACCGCCGGGGAAGGATTCAGTTCAATTACCGGCTCAGGTCCCATCTGGAAGGGCTGAGATGCCTGTACTTTCCGGGGAAATGGCTCATGGGCTGGGTGGTGAATCAGCCGGGCTATGGCATTTATAACACGCAGAAATACTGGGCACAGCATGATATTTATTTTGGAGACTGTCCCATATTTATGCTGCTGGATGGACGCTCTCAAGAGCGGGGCATGTATTTCTGGGATTCTCAGCAGATGCAAAGCCAGCGGGAATATTACTTATTTGATGATCCGCAGCCTCAAATCTCTCAGGATGAGGTGGGTTTTTATGAAGAAAGGAATACCTGGATCTCTTAAAGCGGCGGCGATTATTGTGGGCAGTGTGATTGGCGCGGGTTTTGCCTCCGGACAGGAAGTGATGCGCTTTTTCACAAGCTATGGTGTAAAAGGGCTGGGCAGTATGGTGCTGTCCGGCCTTCTGTTTATTTGGATATGCTATCGGGTGTTTGCCGGGACCGGCAAAGAGTACAAAACCTATTTACGGACATTGATGCCCCGGAGGGCGGCGGTGGTGATTGAAGGGATTACCTTGATATTTATGATGTTTAGCTATGGAGCTATGCTTTCCGGCAGCGGTGCCTTAATGGAACAGGAGTGGGGCTGGAATTATTTTAGTGGAATATTATTGATGCTGGCAGGGACGATGGGCGTGTTTTTGGCAGGTCTAAGCGGTCTGGTATGGATTAATACCATTATGGTGCCTCTGATTGTGGGAATGCTTTTGTGGGTGTGTTTATCCGGCTTGAGCCGCACCTCCCTGCCCATTGCCTATCTCCAGACCAGTCCGTTGAGTATTCCCTGGAGTGAATTGCCCAGCCTGGCATTTTTGTGGGATGGGCTGCTGTACACCTCTTACAACCTGCTCACATTGATCCCAGTTCTGTGTACGCTGCGGGCAGTATTACCTTCAAAAAAGGAAAAAATCACTGCATCGGTGGCAGGCGGCGGAATTTTATTAATAATTAGTTTCATTTTGGGGCTTGCATCCTTGGCGAATTATGATACAATGAAAGGGATGGAAATTCCCATCTTTGCATTGCTGGAGGATGAGCAGCTGCAGGGCCTGATGTGCTGCCTGCTTCTTTTGGCGGCGATGCTGACCACAGCCATTTCCGATGGATATATCTGCATTCAATATCTGCAGCGACGGGGCATGAGCCTGCAGATCAGTGTGTGCATGATTGGTCTGGCAGGGGGCTTGATCGGCAGTCTGGGGTTTTCGTCGCTGGTGGGAAAGGTGTACCCACTATTTGGGATTTTGGGCCTGGGGCTGCTTTTAGCCATCGGCCTTCATAGAGAAAAGGAGCAATTTCATTGAAAGACAAAGATTTTGAAAAGAAAAAGCAGTCGCAGACTGATGATTTTACATGGGATGATGGGTATGAGCAGGAGGAAACTCCAGAGGCTTCTGAAACGGAGGACCTGTTTGAGGAGCCCAGAAGAGAGCGCTTGCAGCTGATTTATCCCGATGAGCCGGTGAGCAAAAAAGAGGTACCGGTGACAGAACATAAGCGTAACACCAAGAAGGCGCGCCGCAGCTATAAAAAAGGCTTGTTGTGGGCGTTGGTTTTGTTGTGCGCCGTTATCATTGCAGGATTCATTTTTTCTGATACTTTTCGGGAGATGATGAAATATCGTACGTCGTATACATTGTGGGAAGCCGGAGATAAGATGGACCTGGCTGCAGAAAATACCCGGGTGAGCGGTGTGCTGGATGGTCTGATTTTGTCTGGTGGTGCCGACGGTATCAGTGCCTATGATCAGGATCAGAACATGGTTTGGAATGTTTCATACAAGATGACCAATCCTGTACTGGAAATCAATGGACAGTACGCTATGATCGTGGATGTTGGCGGCAAGCATGCAGTGGTATGCAATAACCAGGGGCAAGTGTACACGGCCCAGACTCAAAAGACGATCCTGACAGGGTCTATCAATGCAGAGGGCTGGATTACCTTAATTAGTGAAGAAGCGCTGGAGCATGATATTATCGTATTTTCTAAGGATGGTGCCCAGGTACTGAAGCGTGTGACCAACGGTTCCATCGATGGTCAGCCTATGACGGCGGTATTGAGCGATGACTGTAAGAAACTGGTGAGTGCATATGTGGCATATAACAGCAGTAAGTTAAGCGGTCGGGTGATCTTCTTTGACCTGTCAGTATCCGGAGGTACATATACAGATCGTATTTCCGCGAACTTTGTATATGAAGATACAATCATCACTGATTTGTACCTGGATGGGGACAGCTGTGCAGCGATTGGCGACAATCTGATGCTGGGCTATGATATCAGTGGGATTCCCGCAGAAAAATGGAAGAAGGAACTGACCAATCAAATCGGCGCAGCAGCATTTAGTGATGGTTTTTATACGGTGATTTATGCTGAGGAACTGAGTCACACCCAGGAGACATTAAAAAACCAGCTGGTGATGTATAATCTTCAGGGTGAAGTATTATATCAGAAGGCATTGGAGAATCCTTCCTATCTGCAGACTTTTGGCAGCCATGTGGTATATGGCGAGGGACGCAGCTATGTTTGTGTGGATGTGAAAGGACGCTCGGAGTGGTTCTATAATGCCTTGGAAGATGTGCAGGCCTTCTATCCGGTGAAAGATGGAGAAACTGTGCTGAAAGTCAGCGGCAGCAGTGTGCAGCTGATGAATATTGTCAGTGCGGAAACACAGGAGGATGAAGAATGAACGAAATGGGAAAGTATGTATTGGACGGACTGGTACTGTTTTTAATGGTATTTGCTGTGGTACGGGGTGCTCATAAGGGCTTTGTGCAGACGATTTACCATGCAGTACGGTGGATTGTGTGTATTATTCTGGCTCAGATACTGTACCCCTATGTGGCAGATCTGCTGAAGCAGGTGGGTGTGGTGGAATTGATCCAGAGTGGTCTGGAAGAGATGCTGGCACCGGTGATGGAAGGAGCCGGCAATACGGCAATGATCGAGTCGTTGCCCCTGCCTCAGATTCTAAAGGATATTCTGGTACAAAACGATAACAGTGCGGTGTATGAATTGTTGAATGTAAGTACGCTGACCGGTTATGTGGCCGCATACCTGGCCAATATGGCGGTGAATATTCTGGCAGTGATTCTGCTGATTATTGTACTGCTGATCGGAAGCCATCTGATTGGCGTGGCGCTGGATATCATCACCAAGCTGCCGGTAATTCACACGCTGAATGCGGTGCTGGGTGCCGGCGCCGGTGCGGTGATGGGCGTGTTCTATGTATGGGTGTTTGGTCTGGTGGTGTATCTGGCAGGTCTGATGGGTAAGCTCACCTGGATGACCGCAGCAGTGGGAGATACTATGCTGCTGGATCTGGCCAATCAGTTTAATCCTTTGCTGAAGTGGGTTATGAATTTTTTAGCTTGACAAGATAAGGCTGCGGCGTTATAATATGGGCGTATTGCTAGGGGAGTCTGCGGACTGAGAAAGTATACAGGAGTTTTCCTCCTGTACTGACCCTTTGTACCTGATCCGGTTGATACCGGCGGAGGGAAGCAAAAGCCCATTGTCAGCGTGGGCTGGGTTAGTCCTACTCTCCTCCTATAAAAAAGGAGGTTTTTTTTATGCAGGAATTTTTTGAGGCCTGGTATGGGCAGTTGGTAACAGCCGCGGTGGCATTGGTGTTGATCCTGGTGGGTGTGGGTTTTGTTATTGGCAAAAACCGCAAACAGGGGACCAAGATGCTGGTGTATTCCGCAATGGCGGTAGCAGTGGCTACAGTATTAAGCTTTTTGAAAATCGTGGAGATGCCCCAGGGCGGCTCCATTACATTGTTCAGCATGTTTGCCATTACCTTGATCGGTTATTTTTACGGACCGGCACAGGGCATTCTGTGTGGTATGGCATATGGTCTGATTCAGCTGGTGACGGGACCCTATGTGATTCACCCGGCACAGCTGTTGATGGACTATCCGCTGGCTTTCGGCATGCTGGGCCTGGCAGGTTTTCTGAATAAGCGTCCTGACGGTTTGCTGGCAGGGTATGTACTGGGCGTGTTTGGCCGACTGATCATGTCTGTATTGTCCGGTGTCATTTTCTTCGCAGAATATGCGGGCGATATGGATCCATTCCTTTATTCTGTAGGATATAACATCGCATATCTGGGCGGTGAGGCGCTGCTGACTGCAGTGGTCTTTATGGTGATTCCCAGCGTAAAGAAGGCTGTGGAGCGCATCAAAATAATGGCCCAGTAATCACACATAAAGGTTCAAATCCGCACAAATCGATTGCTGACACGATTTGTGCGGATTTTTTTAATTTTATAAAATACATTGCTTTTTTAAGAAAAGAGTGATAGAATAATAATGGCTTTTAGTATAAAGCCAAAGAATTCACTGACAAAAAAGGAGAATAGGTTAATGGCATTTGAGGTTTTTGAAACCTATGAGTCTGAAGTACGTTCTTACTGCAGAAAGTTCACATCCGTTTTTCAGACTGCAAAGGGTTCCAAATTGTGGGACGAAGAAGGCCGGGAATATATCGATTTCTTTAACGGCGCTGGCGCGTTAAGCTATGGCCATAACAATGACTATATAAAAGAAAGATTAATCGATTATCTCCAAAAAGACGGTATTATCCATGGTATGGATATGTACACAGGAGCAAAGCGTGATTTTATTGAGTATTTTCAGGAGAGCATGCTGAAGCCCCGTGATCTGAACTATAAGATCATGTTTACCGGTCCTACCGGTACCAATGCGATTGAGTCCGCACTGAAGCTGGCTCGTAAGGTGACCGGTCGAACCAATATTTTTGCAATGATGGGTGCTTTCCATGGTATGACCATGGGTGCGCTGGCACTGACAACGGATATGTCTTCCCGCAAGGGCGCAGGTGTTCCGCTCCATGATGTAACCCACATTCCGGCTCCCTATATGTTTCCTGAGCTGGACACTGTAGCGTACATGGAGCGCCTGATTACTGACGATCATTCCGGTGTGGAGAAGCCGGCAGCGCTGGTGCTGGAGACAGTACAGGCTGAGGGTGGTATCTATGTATTTGATATTGAGTGGCTGCAGAGAGTGGCTGCATTCTGTAAGAAGTATGAGATTCTGCTGATTGTGGATGATATTCAGGTGGGCTGCGGTCGTACCGGTACTTTCTTCTCCTTTGAGAGAGCAGGGATCAAGCCGGATATGGTAGCACTGTCCAAGTCCATCGGCGGTTATGGCCTGCCAATGGCAATTTTGCTGTTTAGTCCTGAACTGGATATCTGGAAGCCGGGTGAACACAACGGCACCTTCCGGGGCAACCAGCTGGCATTTGTAGCAGCTAAGGCAGCGCTGGAGTTTGCAAAAGAGACCAATCTGTACGACAATGTTAAGAAAAAGGGCGAGATCATTAAGAATTTCCTTGAGAACGAAGTAAAGCCTTTGGACGAAAATATTGAGATCCGGGGAATGGGCTGCATTTGGGGTATCGATTTTGGTAAGGTAGGTCCCGTGGGAACTAGCCGTAAGGTACTGGATGAGTGCTTCAAGAACAACATGCTGATTGAGCTGGCAGGCCGGGATGACTGCGTTCTGAAGCCCATGCCCGCATTGACCATTCCGGAAGATGAACTGTTAAAGGGTCTGGAAATCATCAAGAAGTCCACCCAGAAGGTTCTGGCACAGCTCCATGGCCAGGAGTAATTTGCAGTTTTTGGCACAGATTACCCAATTGGGGTTACTGATGCTGATTCCTATTTTAGTATGTATATTTTTAGGAATGTGGCTGGATGATGTATTGCAGTGGTCCCCCTGGCTGACGCTGGGGGGCGCCCTGTTGGGAATCGTGGCCGCATTTCGTAATTTATTTGTATGGAGTGCTCGAATGGTTAAAATTCAGCACGAAACTGAAGATCCGTTACAGCCGAAGGGAGAGAAGTTAAGGTGAGTGAACTTAAGAAACAAGAACAGTCCACATTTTGGCAGCTTTCCGGAAAGATCGCTGTGGTGGGTCTTATTATTTTGGTGGTGGGCTGCTTTTTTGCCGAGATTTTACCCTGGATCGTGGGTGTGGTCCTGGGTACAGTCTTTACCATTGTCCGCTTGAAGATGATGCAGGATTCTATCAATAAGTCCGTTTACATGGATTCTAAAAAGCAGGCCAGCAGTTATGCTAATTTTCAGTTTATCATGCGTCAGATGCTGTGCATCATTGTGCTGGGTGTGGCGGTCGTGGTTCCCTGGATCAATCCCATTGGAGCAGTGCTGCCCATGTTTGGCATGAGTCTGGCGGCCCATTGGCAGAGCTGGGTGGACAGCCGCAAACCGAAGGATCCCAATGCCAAATATGAAGAGTGGGATGATGACGAAACGGAAGAAGACGACGAAGAGTGGGATCGTTGGGAAACTTACAACCTGAAGGCTAAGCGTAAGCTGGATAAGCTGAAAAAGCAGGATGAAGAGTAAAAAAACAAACAAATTGTAATTTTTATACAATAAAAATTAAAAACATGTTGCCTTTTTGGGCAAAATGGGTTACAATATTATCATGTCGGTCTTTAGGCTTGGACGCTAGAAATATGAAAGACAGGAGGTGAAAATATTGAATCCGATATTACTTGCCGGAGCGGATGAAATCAGTATGGAAGTCGAAGTGCTGCGCCATTTTAATATATTCGGGATTGATTTTGCATTCACGAATACATTATGGTACTCACTATGGATCGCCTTTTTCCTGATTTTGTTCGCTTTTATTGTGAATCGCAAGCTCCGGCATGTGGATCCAATGAAGCCGCCCAAGGGGCTGCAGAATGCTTTGGAGATGGCAATCGGAGTTCTGGACAAGTTCACAGCAGAGACGATGGGCCCCAGCGGTAAAGGCTTTTCTGCCTTTTATGGCTGCCTGTTTCTCTATATTATGTGTTGTAATTTGTCCGGGTTGTTCGTATGGTTTGTCGTGAAAGATCATACGGTCATTTTTGACTTCATGAGGCCGCCCACTGCGGATTTTGCGGTGACTTTGGGCCTGGGTCTGATTACGTTCTTTATGACGCAGATCTTCGGTATCCGCAGCAAAGGCGTATTGGGTCGAATGAAGGCTCTGGCAGAACCGGTATTTTTGATGACACCGATTAACTTGATCGGTGAGGTGGCGAATCCGGTCTCATTGGCGTTTCGTCTAATGGGTAATATTCTGGCAGGTACAATTATTATGGCACTCTATTATGGATTGTTGCCAATGTTTGCGTATTTATTAACGCCGGTATTGCATTTCTATTTTGATGTATTTGCCGGTATACTGCAAAGCTTTATCTTTATGTTCTTGAGCATGCTCTATGTAAGTGGAGCGATGGAGTAATTCAAATTTATTTATACGGAGGTTTTTATTATGGATTATAATATTGCAGAAGGCGGCGCTTTGATTCTGGGTTGTTCCGCAATTGGTGCAGGTATTGCTATGATTTCCGGTTTTGGTACCGGTATTGGACAGGGTTATGCAGCAGGTAAGGGTGCTGAGGCCGTTGGCAGACAGCCCGGTGCTGCCGGTGAAATCACCAGAACCATGCTGATGGGTGCTGCTGTAGCCGAGACTACTGGTATTTATGGTCTGTTTATCGCAATTATGCTGGTACTGGCCAATCCGCTGGTTGATAAGTATTATAGTTTGTTTAGTTAATAATCCCGATTCATAAGGAGGTGGTACGATGAACCAGTTCGTGCTCCTGAGTGAATCGTATATGATTGACTTTGGACTCATTGGTCCCCAGCTAATCTTCCATATGGTGATGGTACTGGTCCTCTTCTTTATAATGGGTAAGCTGTTGTTTAAGCCGGTCCAGAAGATTCTGCAAAAGCGTACGGAGACGATCGAAGGTCAGATCGCCCAGGCGCAGACCGATCAGAACGCGGCAAAGGCTCTGCGAGAAGAGTATGAAGCGAAGCTTCAGAATATCCAGGCAGAACGGGATCAGATTCTCTCCGATGCTTATAAAACAGCCAAGCAGAGAGAAACTGTCATTTTAGAAGAAGCAAGGGTAGAAGTTCAGCTGATGAAAGATCGTGCTGAAAAAGAAATTGAACGTGAAAAAGCACAGGCAAAGGACGAGCTGCGCAAAGAAGCGGTTGAGATTGCAGTGGTTCTGGCCCAGAAATTCGTGGCGTCTTCCATTAAGGTTAAGGACCATGATGCGTTGGTGGAAGAGGCACTTGCAGGGATGGAGGGTGCCGATTGGACAGTATAATTACCAAGCGTTATGCCCGTGCATATTATGAACTTGCCCAGGAGAAATCCGCTCAGGAGGCCTTCAGCAAGGACAGCGCGTTATTGCAGGAAGTATTTGCACAGAATGCAGAGCTGTGCCAATTATTGAGCGCACCCGGCGTTTCTGCGGAGCAAAAAGGTCTTTCTGTGAAGCGCATTTTTGGACAGACTTGCAGTGAGGACACCATTGGACTGCTGCAGCTGCTGATTCGTAAGGGCCGTATCGGTTATCTGGAAGAGATCTTAAAAGAGTACGACCGGATGGCAAAGGAAGCCCGAGGTGAGGTTGTGGCAGAGGTTCGCTGTGCCGTAGCTCTCAGTGAAAAGCAGCAGAACAAGATTCAGACCATGCTGACAAGAAAGCTTGGTAAGAAGGTAAGTCTGGACATTGTAGTAGACGCAAGCCTGATCGGCGGCATGGTAGTGCGCATCGGCGATCAAGTGTATGATAATTCAATCCGTACCCGTATGGAAAAGATGCGTGTGCATCTGGAAAATGTCCATCTGGGTGATACGGAGAAGGTGGGGTGAAGTATGGCAATTCGGCCGGAAGAAATCAGTGCCATCATTAAGCAGGAAATCGCAAATTATGCAAGCAGCGCATCTATGGATGAGGTTGGAAGCATTCTGACCGTAGGTGACGGTATTGCTCGTATTTATGGCCTGCAGAATGCAATGGCTGGAGAATTGCTGGAGTTCCCCGGAGCGGTTATGGGCATGGTTCTCAACCTGGAAGAGGACAATGTGGGTGCCGTATTATTGGGTGATGACAGCGATATTAAAGAAGGAGACCTGGTAAAGCGTACCGGACGTGTAGCGGAAGTTCCGGTAGGTGATGCAATGGTGGGCCGTGTGGTAAACGCACTGGGTCAGCCCATTGATGGTAAGGGTCCCATTGAGACAACCAAGACCAGACCGGTAGAGCGTGTAGCTCATGGTGTATTGGAGCGTAAGTCCGTTGATACACCTTTGCAGACCGGTATTAAAGCGATCGACGCCATGGTGCCGATCGGCCGTGGACAGCGTGAGCTGATCATCGGTGACCGTCAGACCGGTAAAACCGCTATTGCGATTGATACCATTATCAATCAGAAGGGAACCGGCGTAAAATGTATTTATGTAGCCATCGGTCAGAAGGCATCCACTGTTGCTCAGTTGGTAAAGACCTTGACCGAGCATGATGCTATGGATTATACCACCATCGTATCTGCTACAGCCAGTGAGCTGGCACCTCTGCAGTACATTGCTCCCTATGCGGGCTGTGCGATTGGTGAGGAGTGGATGGAAAATGGTGAAGATGTTCTGGTTATTTATGACGACTTGTCTAAGCATGCGGCGGCCTATCGTGCCATGTCCCTGCTGCTGAAGCGTCCGCCGGGACGTGAAGCTTATCCTGGTGACGTATTCTATCTGCATTCTCGTCTGCTGGAACGTGCTTCTAAGCTTTCCGATGAATTGGGCGGTGGTTCTTTGACTGCACTGCCCATTATCGAAACTCAGGCCGGTGACGTTTCTGCCTATATTCCCACCAACGTAATTTCCATTACCGATGGTCAGATCTATCTGGAAACCCAGCTGTTTAACCAGGGTGTTCGCCCTGCAATTAACGCAGGTTTGTCCGTTTCTCGAGTAGGTGGTTCTGCCCAGGTAAAGGCCATGAAGAAGCTGGCCGGTTCTCTGCGTACCGAGTTGGCTCAGTATCGTGAGCTGGAATCCTTCTCCCAGTTCGGTTCCGAATTGGATAAGGATACTCTGTCCCGTCTGGAGCATGGTAAGCGCCTGGTAGAAATCTTAAAGCAGCCTCAGTATCAGCCCATGCCGGTACAGAATCAGGTTATGATGCTGTATGCAATCAATAAGCGTTATCTGACGGATGTTCCGGTGGAGCAGATCCTTGATTTCGAAAAGGCATTTTTGGAGTATATGGCCAGCAAGGAGCCTGAAATTGGTCAGGAGATTGCCCAGAAGAAGGCAATGTCTGAAGAACTGGAAGGCAAGCTGGGAGAAGCTCTTAAGCGCTTTAAGCAGGAATACATCGGGGTGAAGGCATAATGGCAGGTACAAGAGAACTTCTGCAGCGGATGAAGAGCGTTCAGGGAACGCAGCAGATCACGCGGGCTATGAAGCTTGTATCCACTGCCAAACTGCAGAAAGTCCGTTCTGTGGTGGAAGCAAATAAGGCCTATTTTAAGAGCATACAGGAGACAGTACGGTCGATTATGGTGAATTCCGGTTTCGATGTGCTGCAGCCTTACATGAGTCAGAAGGACGAGGGTAAGGATGCATATCTGGTCATTACTTCTGACCGAGGTTTGGCCGGTGGTTACAACTCCAATGTATGTAAACTGACAGAACGGGCCATTACGGATCGTAATGAAGCAGTCATTATCAGCATTGGCCATAAGGGTCGGGACTATTTTCTGCGCCGGGGCTACACCGTTGCCAAGGAGTATGAGAGCGTGGATGAAGTGCCTGAGTATGGTGCGGTACGCCGCATTGGCGAAGAACTGATGAAAGAATACCATGAGGGCGTGTATCGTTCCATTCATGTGGTATATACTTCTTTTGTCAATACGCTGACCCAGGAAGCCAAAATCATGAAGTTGTACCCCCTATCCAAAGAAGAGTTTGAAGGTGAAGTGGATGATAAGGCTCCGCTGATGAACTTTGAACCCTCCTCTGAGGTAGTCCTGGAATATGTAATTAAACAATATATCAATGCGGTGCTTTTTGGTGCCTTGGGTGAATCAGCAGCCAGTGAGCAGGGTGCGCGTATGACAGCGATGGATTCTGCCACAGACAATGCCCAGAACATTGTGGATGGTCTGCGTCTGCAGTACAACCGTGCCCGTCAGGGACACATCACTCAGGAATTGACTGAAATTATCAACGGAAGTAACGCAATCAACTAATCCCCTTTTCCAGAAAATGAAGAGTGGGGTCATAAGCTTGAAAGGAAGCTTTCGCAGAGCGAGAGCTATGGTAAAAAGTATGGCAGAAACGAGCAAAAAAAGCCGTCCTGAGGGTGTGATCCAGCAGATCATCGGTGCCGTATTGGACGTTCGTTTCCCGGCAGGAAAGCTTCCGGCGCTGTATAATGCGCTGGAGATTCCCAAGGCGGACGGAAATGTACTGGTTGCTGAAGTTTCACTGCATCCCGGTGACGATGTAGTGCGCTGTATCTCCATGGGTTCCACCGATGGATTGGTGCGCGGTATGAAGGCATATGATACAGGAGCTCCCATCAGTGTTCCTGTAGGAAAAGAAACTCTGGGACATCTGTTTGATGTTACCGGTGCCACGCTGGACGGAACGGATATGACCGGTGTAGAACGTTGGCCTATTCACCGTCAGCCTCCGGAATTTACCGAACAGTCCACCGAGACTGAGATTCTGGAGACCGGTATTAAGGTTGTAGACCTGTTGTGTCCTTATTCTAAGGGCGGTAAGATCGGTCTGTTCGGCGGTGCCGGTGTAGGTAAGACCGTATTGATCATGGAGCTGATTCGTAACATTGCCACAGAGCATGGCGGATACTCCGTATTTACCGGTGTAGGTGAGCGTACTCGTGAAGGTAACGACCTGTACCATGAAATGAAAGAATCCGGCGTTTTGGATAAGACCGCCATGGTATTCGGTCAGATGAACGAACCGCCGGGAGCAAGAATGCGTGTTGGTCTGAGTGGTTTGACCATGGCAGAGTATTTCCGTGACCAGAGTGGTCAGGACGTGCTGCTGTTTATTGATAACATCTTCCGTTTTATTCAGGCGGGTTCCGAAGTATCCGCTCTGTTGGGCCGTATGCCCTCTGCGGTAGGTTATCAGCCCACACTGGCCAACGAAGTTGGTGCACTGCAGGAGCGTATTACCTCCACAAGAAAGGGTTCTATCACTTCTGTACAGGCTGTTTATGTGCCTGCGGATGATCTTACCGACCCTGCACCGGCAACCACATTTGCACACCTGGATGCCACTACGGTATTGTCCCGTGCGATCGTACAGCTGGGTATTTATCCCGCAGTAGATCCTCTGGAGTCCACTTCCCGTATTCTGGATCCTAAGGTTGTAGGCGAAGAGCATTATAAGACCGCCCGTGATGTACAGGCGATTTTGCAGAGATATAATGAGCTGCAGGATATTATTGCCATTCTGGGTATGGATGAATTGGGTGACGATGATAAGCTGACAGTAAGCCGCGCCCGTAAGATTCAGCGTTTCCTGTCCCAGCCCTTCCATGTGGCAGAGAACTTTACCGGTCTTCCCGGTGTATATGTGCCGCTGTCTGAGACAATCCGCGGTTTCCGTGAGATTCTGGATGGTCTGCATGATGATTTGCCCGAGAGTGCCTTCTTGTCAGTAGGTACGATTGATGATGCAGTTGCAAAAGCTGCAAAGGAAAGAATGTAATTATAACTAAAAAACGGCCCGAGCCCGTATAATTGTATGCGGGCTCAGGTCATTTACAGAAAGGAAGTGCGACATGGCAGAAAAAACACTGGCATTACGAATCGTAACACCGGAAAGACAAGTGTATGCAGGAGATGTAAAGAGTGTCCTGTTTGAAAGCATTGACGGACAATTGGGAGTGCTGCCAGGGCATATTCCGTTGTCCACCGTAATTAAGACCTCTGTTTTCCAGATGGAGGAGGAAGAGGGAACAAAGGAGCTGGCAGTACACCAGGGCTTTGTGGAAATTCAAGGTGACCGGGTATCCGTGTTGACCGAGACGGCTGAGTGGCCGGAAGAGATTGACATGGAGCGTGCGCAGCGCGCCTATGAAAGAGCAAAGGGGCATCTGGACAATCCCAAGAAGGGCATTACAGATGTGCAGCGTGCAGAGATTGCGCTGAATAAAGCACTGACCCGTATGAAGGTTGTAAAAAAAGGTAAGGAGTAATGAAGAGTGAAAGAAGTCTCTTTGCTGAAACTGGCGGAATATTTTAAGCTGGAAAATATGACTCCCAGCATTCCGCTGGATGGAATTTACATTCAAAACGAAGAAATTAACCGACCGGCACTGCAGCTGGCTGGTTTTTATGAATATTTTGATCATGAGCGTATTCAACTGGTGGGAAAAGTGGAATATGCTTATATGGAAGGAATTCCCCAGGAGAAGCGTTTGCACATCTGGGGAGAGCTTTTCTCCAGGAAAATTCCGTGCCTGATTATTTGCCGGGATTTGGGCGTTTATAACGAGTTGATTCAGAAGGCGTTGGAGAGTGAAACTCCTGTGCTGAGAACCACCGAGTCAACCACTGAGTTTATGGGCCGTCTGATTCAGTATCTGCGAACGGTGCTGGCTCCCCAAATCTCCATGCACGGTGTTTTGGTTGATATTTACGGTGAAGGTGTGCTGATCACCGGTGACAGTGGAATCGGTAAGAGCGAAACGGCCCTGGAGCTGATTCGCCGTGGTCATCGTCTGGTAGCAGACGACATGGTGGAGATTCGCAAGCTGGGAGACCAGGAGCTGATCGGCAGCAGTCCGGAAGTGCTGCGGCATTTTGT
>JAFUJY010000272.1 GCA_017467985.1 Bacillota bacterium | reverse complement strand
CGGTAGCTCGTCGGGCTCATAACCCGAAGGTCGTGTGGTTCAAATCCCGCCTCCGCAACTCAAAGAAACCGCTTAGATAAGATGATATCTAGGTGGTATTTTTTTGTTTAAATTTAGGATTATGATAAGTTCATGCTGGTATCTTACATTGCACGTTTTATGGATTCATGTTATACTAATGTTAGAAAGTGTGTGATGGGAGTTGGGGTTGATATGAATCAGAAGCTAACGGTTGTTGATAGCGACCAGAAGGAACGTTATTGCGTTATCTCCCCACAGAAGGACCTGCGTGAGCAGTTAAAAGAAGTATTTGCGATTCGTTCAGGCTATGGTTTTACTGTGGAAGTGTCGGAGAAGGAAGTTCGTCTTGTGGATTATTTTGCGGGAGAAACGCGGGCAAGCTTTACGATTGTAGGGCTTGAGGACTGTGATCTGCCAGTTTCGTTGTATTGGACAAGAGCGTAAAGGAGGAAGTATAATGCAATACTATTATATTTCGTATGAAGAGACACGTCAGTTTTGTATACAGGTATTTCAGGCGTATGGGTTTAGTGAAAAAGAGTTTGAAAGACGCTCACAGGTGATGGCTGAAGGTATTCCGGTGAATGAAAAGACCTACGGAGAAATGCAGATGATTGCGGAGTATACGGGAATGCAGAGATATTTGCCAGAAAGGAGTATGTGAAAATGAATACATTTGTAACGGAGACTGATGAAAAATATATGATGGAGCAGAAGAAACGGATGATACCATATCTTTTTGTGGTTATGATGTCATTAGCTAGCTTGGGACTTTTTATTGGAGTACAGACTTTCTTATTTTTTGAATTAGGAGCAATAATAGTGTGCTTTATAACTATGTATTCGCTGGATAATGATCCGCATAACTACTGTTTGTCATTTGAGGATGATAAGTTATATATCAAGAATAGAGCAACTCGAAAGGACTTTGTTGTTTATGCTATACCAGCTAGTGATTTTATAATTAATCAAACCAAAAAAGAGCGGGAGATAGATTATTGTAGCCTGGCCATAAAAAATACGATATTTTCTTTTGGTGGAGTGAAAAATTGCAGCGGATTAAAGCAATATATAGCTGATAATTATTTGTAATATTACCAAGAAACCGTCCAAAAATGAATTGATCTTCGTTTTTGGACGGTTTCTTTTTATTTTTACCCTCGATCCTTTGAGTGCTTTTCAATCAAATCGATCATTTCCAGGGCGGCTTCTTGTGTGGGGTATTCTCCTAACATGAGGTGCAGACCACGGGAGGACAGGTTGTCCAGAAGTTTTTCCACTTCCCAGGGCTTGGGTACCAGAACCAGATTCTTGCCCGCCTTTTGGATACGCTGAAGGACGGGGATGAATTCGGAGGTAAAGGGCTGGCCTGACACGGGGGTCCACTGAATGGCACGCAGGTTCTTTAAGGAAAGTAAAGAATCCAGGTGACGGATCTGTTCCTGACCGTCCAGGTGGTAGACCGGGTAGTCCAGGAAGGCGGTCAGCTCTTCTAGTTCAGGCATGGCAAAGCGGTTGAACATTTCGGGGGAAAGCATGACGCTGCAGTCGCACTGCATTTGGGCAAGCTTCTGGGGAGCCCAAAGCTGCATCCAGGAATGGACGCTGCCGTCATTGTTTTCTTTTAGCAGGTCGAAAAGTTCGGTTTGGGTCTGCTTGTAGATGTCCAGTAACTTTTGCACACCTTCTTCCACAAACTCGGGATCGGTGATCATGTCCATCATCAGGTCCTCGGTGCCGCGGATGGCAGCCAGGGCATCCAGAACGCCGCAGTTGTCGGTGACGGAAACCATGTAGTCGTCCTTGGCCAGTTCAGCCATACGGGCGATGGCTGCTTTCTGGGCTTCGAAGGCTTCGGGACAGCTGTAGTGGATCTGGTCGGCGTCGGGCTCATCCAGCCAGGGATCAAACCAGGTGGTATGGGGCAGGCGAGTGGCTTTGCAGCCGGTATATTCTGCGATGCCGGCAGTGCCAAAGTAGGAAAAGTGGCAGGGGAAAGCGTCGCCAAAATAGAGATGGTTGCCGAAGCGAATCAGATTCTTACGGTGAATTTCGTCGGCTTCAAAGTATTCGTAACCACCGCCCAGGCCATAGTAGCCGGGCTTTTTTACGCTGATGGAAAAGGTGCAGCGATCCATGGCTTCACGGTTCCAATAACCCATCATTCGTTCTTTTATCTCAGGCCAGTGCTCTTGATTCAGCATAGTCGAATCTCCTTGTTGGAAAAAATAATTGAGTGCCATCCATAGGCAGTTCATATTTTATCATAACTATGACAAATTTTCCATTGTAAAAGTAAGCATTTTTATGTATAAAAGAACTTGACTTTATCATGCTAGTGTGATAAACTGTTGCTAATTTTATAGCAACAGAGAATGATGCTATAAAATTCAGAAAGAATAGAGAAGCAGGAGGGTAAGTTATGGATGGGAGGACATTACAAATTCTGATTGCAATGGTTGTTTACATGGCATTGGTTATTGCAATCGGCGTGGTCTATGCAAGACGGGCCAATAAGAGTTCTGAGGAATATTATCTTGGCGGGCGGTCGTTGGGACCTTGGGTTACGGCCATGAGTGCCGAGGCGTCGGATATGAGCGGATGGCTTTTGATGGGGCTGCCGGGAGTGGCCTATTGGTGCGGTCTGGCGGATGCTTTCTGGACGGCGTTTGGTTTGGCTGTGGGTACATATTTGAATTGGCTGATTGTTTCTAAGCGGCTGCGTCGATATAGTGTGCGGGTGAATAATGCCATTACTCTTCCCGAGTTTTTCTCCAATCGTTTTAGAGAAAAGAAGAAAGTAATCATGTTTATCGCTGCAGTATTTATTCTGATTTTCTTTACGGTATATGCGGCCAGTTGCTTTGTAACTTGTGGCAAGTTATTTTCCACATTATTTGGTACACCGTATATATCGATGCTGATTTTGGGTGCCATATTTGTACTGGCATATACGCTGTTGGGTGGTTTCCTGGCG
>JAFUJY010000271.1 GCA_017467985.1 Bacillota bacterium | reverse complement strand
GTCATGATGATGGTATCGTGCTGAAATCCGGTCGTGATGCGGATGGTCTGCGGGTGAACCGTCCCTGTGAGGATGTGGAAATTTATAATTGCCATTTGACGGCACCCAGCGAAGGTATCACTTTGGGGTCTGATATGTCCGGCGGCATCCGTAACGTGTATATTCATGATTGTACATTTGACGGTGCTCGTAACGGTTTTAGAATCAAGTCTGCCCGTACCCGCGGCGGCGTCATGGAAGATATTCTGGTTAAGAACCTGACCATGCGCAATGTCCGCTATGCCTTCAGTTTTCAGCTGAACTGGTTCCCGGAATTCAGTTATTGTAAGATTCCGGAGGATTATACCGGTGAAATTCCGGAACATTGGCGAATTCTCAGCCAGTATGTTCCGCCGGAAATCGGCCTGCCTACGCTGCGTAATGTGACTATTGAAAATGTAAAGGCAGTGGTCGATGCAGAGTACGATAAGGCGGTGCTGAGTTTCCTGCCTCCGGGACATGTAACTGATACGACCAGATACACCGCCGAACCGCCGATTTTGTTTGAAATTGGCACCGACCCGGCTCGTCCCATTGAGAATATGACTTTCCGTAATGTGGAGCTGGATAGCCGTTGCCTGGGTCAGATCACCAGCGTTAAAAATCTGGTATTTGATAATGTAAAGATTAGTGTATGTGAGAATACATGATGATCAATGAAAACCTTACCACTCCGGTTACCGCCTCCTGTGATGTTTTAGTCTGTGGGGGCGGGTTTGCCGGAATTGCAGCGGCGTTGTCGGCGGCAAGACAAGGAAAAAGTGTTATTTTACTGGAAAAAAGTTTTATGTTGGGCGGCCTTGGAACAGCCGGATTGGTTACGATTTATCTGCCATTATGTGATGGCTGCGGCAGACAAGTTTCCTTTGGCATTGCAGAAGAATTATTAAGACTTTCGATTTCATTGGGCGCAGAAGACCGGTATCCGGACAATTGGCTGGACAGCGATGATCCTTCACGTAGAACCGCACAGGATAAGCGCTTTCAGGTGCAGTATAATGCACAGCTTTTTGCGATTCTGGCAGAACAACTGTTGGTACAAAACGGTGTGCGTATTCTTTATGGAACCTATGCTGTAGGTGTAAGCAAGGGGGAGGATCGGATTGAAGCGGTTATCGTTGAGAATAAATCCGGCCGTCAGGCGATCAAACTGCACTCTGTAGTAGATGCCACGGGAGATTGCGATATCGCCCACTTTGCGGGAGCACCCACAGAAAATTTTAAGCAAGGCAATGTGCTGGCCGCCTGGTACTATTCTGTGGGACAAAATGGATATAAACTTAATCAGGTAGGAGCTGCGGATATTCCGGAGGATCAAAAGACGCCGGGAAGGCAAGTGCAGATGCTGGTTCCTAGAAGGTTTACGGGTCTGGATGGAGAAGAGATCTCAGAAATGACGCAGCTTTCTCACGCAGCCACACTAAATCATCTCCTGAAAAAGCGGGAGATGGACGAAAATGCGCTTCCGGTGACAATGGCCACCACACCCCAGATTCGGATGAGTCGGCGAATCGTAGGAGAGGCTACACTGCATGATACACAACTGCATACTTTTTTTGAGGATTCTATTGGAATGGTGAGCGATTGGCGCAGCCGCGGACCGGTCTACGAGGTGCCCTTTAGCACGCTGTATTCCGCTAAGGTGAAGAATCTGATCACGGCCGGTCGATGCACCAGTGTAACGGACAGTATGTGGGATATCATGCGAGTGATTCCATGCTGTGCAGTGACGGGAGAAGCAGCGGTTACAGCGGCGGCTATGACGGACGATTTCACAAAGTTAAATGTGGCAGAACTGCAGAGTGTTTTGCAGGCAAATGGAGTGATATTGCATGAGAGAGACTTGTGAGTTTGGTAAACATATGGATGATATGAAATCCCGTGGTATTGTTTTTGAGCCCATTGAAAATGCAGCAGGGATCAAGGGCCGTTGGAGTAAATTATTTGCATCATCACTGTCAAAAGAAGAAAAGCAGGATATTTATTATGATCAATATCGCTGGCATATTTTTAGTTTTGAACGAGTGAAATGTCTGAGCGGGGAAGAAGCCCGCCAGGCCTTCGATGCCTGTCAAAAACAAAAAGTGTATCAGTTTTTCCAGCATAGCCGTGCAGGTTTTTGTATTGAGAATGCTCATCTGTTGAAGGCTGAGGATCTGGATTATGGAAATCTAATACCTTGGTCGGATACATATTTGTTTGATCCGGAGGGAAAGTGGACGTATGTGCGTACACATGAAAGCATGTGCGGACCGTATTTTTATGAAAAAAACAGTTAAGCAGTTGAATTTGCTGAAAGGAATGGGGCAGCTATGACTGCAAAAAAGAAAAAAGAATTATCGTGTTTGCTGTCATTGCTGTTGTCCTATTGATACTGATTGTTTGGACGGTTTGGGGCAATACAGCTCTTGAACTGAATAAATATACGATTACAAGCGAGAGACTACCGGATGCTTTTGACGGTTATCGAGTTGCCCACGTTTCGGATCTGCATAATGCAGAGATGGGGGATAATAATGAAAAGCTTCTTGCTATGCTGAAGGATTGCAAACCTGACATTATCGCCATTACCGGGGATTTGATCGATTCTCGAAATACTGACGTTGAAATCGCTTTGCAATTTGCAAAAGAGGCTGTGAAGATTGCTCCTTGCTATTATGTGACGGGTAATCATGAAGCGAGGGTGTCTAAGTATGACGAGATTAAGACGGGGTTAACTGAACTAGGGGTCATCGTTCTTGCGGATGAAAGATTGGAAATTGAAAAGGACGGACAGAGAATCCGCTTGCTCGGAGTTGATGATCTGAGTTTCCAAACGGATTATTTGTTTGGAAACTCCGCAAGCGTTATGCAGCATAAGCTGCAGGGACTGGTGGATGAAGAAGATATGTATACGGTACTTCTCTCCCATAGACCAGAATTATTTGAGGTTTATACAGAAGGTAATATAGATTTAGTTCTTAGCGGACATGCACATGGCGGTCAGTTTAGATTGCCTTTTGTTGGAGGCTTGGTAGCTCCGAATCAGGGGTTATTCCCGAAGTACGATGCCGGATTATATACAGATGGAAACACGAATATGGTCGTGAGCAGAGGCATTGGGAACAGCGTCTTTCCGTTGCGTTTCAATAATCGACCGGAAGTGATTTTGATAGAGTTAAAGCTAAAAAAATAGTGTAGCCAATGATGACTACACTGTTTTTTTGTTTATTTTTAATTCCTTCCAAACTCTCCCAGCTTCAGTCCTTTGTTTCGATCCAAAATCATCTGCAGGCTCCATTCGTGGGCGTAGATAATCAGATAATTGCCCTTGAAGTCCTGAATAAGCTTGGCATCGGAAGTGAGGTACAGTGACGGGGGAACTTCCGGGTCGGTGTCGTTTTCGATCCAGCGGATGTATTCCTGGGGCATGGGCTCCAGACGCACCTCCACGTTGTACTCGGTGTTCAGACGATACTGAAGAACGTCAAACTGCAGGGTACCAACTACGCCAACGATAATTTCTTCCATACCGCGGCGGGGCTCGTTAAACATCTGGATGGCACCTTCCTGGGCGATCTGAGTGGTTCCCTTGATGAACTGCTTGCGCTTCAGAGTATCCACCTGGCGCAGACGGGCAAAATGCTCGGGAGCGAAGGTGGGGATACCGGTGAACTGGCACTTCATTGCAGGATGACAGATGGTGTCGCCGATGGAGAAGATGCCCGGGTCAAATACACCGATGATATCGCCGGCATAGGCTTCATCAATAACGGTACGATCCTGAGCCATCAGCTGCTGAGGCTGAGACAGGCGCATTTTCTTGTTGCCCTGCACATGATATACTTCCTGATCCTTATCAAAGCGGCCGGAGCAAATGCGCATGAAGGCGATTCGGTCACGGTGAGCCTTGTTCATGTTGGCCTGAATCTTGAAGACAAAGGCGGAGAAATGGGGATCAAAGGGATCGATAATGTCGCCGGAGGCAGTTTCTCGGGCCAATGGGGGAGGTGTCAGCCGCAGGAACTCCTGCAGGAAGGGCTCAACACCAAAGTTGGTCAGAGCAGAGCCGAAGAAAACGGGGGATAGACGACCTCCGTGGATCTCATCCATATCAAAATCATAGTTGGCCCCATCCAACAGTTCGATTTCATCGGAGAGGGTAGCATGAGCATCAGCTCCGATCAGTTCGTCCAGAGAGGGATCATCCAACTGAACTTCCACTGCAGTGGCCTTCTTGCTGCCGCCGTGGGAGATGAAAGAGATGATCTCGCTCTTGTTACGATCGTACACACCTTTGAACTCCTTACCGGAGCCGATGGGCCAGTTCATGGGGTAGGTGTGAATGCCCAGTTCAGTCTCGATCTCGTCCATCAATTCGAAGGGATCACGGGCTTCACGGTCCATCTTATTGATAAAGGTGAAGATCGGGATGTGACGCATAACACAAACCTTGAACAGCTTACGGGTCTGGGGCTCAACGCCCTTGGCGGCGTCGATGACCATGACGGCGGAGTCAGCTGCCATCAGGGTACGATAGGTATCCTCAGAGAAGTCCTGATGTCCGGGGGTGTCCAGAATGTTAATGCAATAACCATCATAATTAAACTGCATAGCAGAAGAGGTTACAGAAATACCACGCTGCTTTTCGATTTCCATCCAGTCGGAAACTGCATGACGGGCAGCAGCCTTACCCTTAACGGCACCGGCCAGCTGAATGGCACCGCCGTAAAGTAGGAACTTTTCGGTTAAAGTGGTCTTACCGGCGTCGGGGTGGGAAATAATCGCAAAGGTCCGGCGCTTATTGATCGAATCATTTATATTCAAAGGGAATTCCTCCATCAAAAAAAGTAAGCAGCAAAAACTGCTCTCGTTTATTATACCATTGATTTGGCGGCTTCGCAAGGAATTTTTGAAGAGAGTTAAGGATTTCTTATAATAAATGGATTGCTTTTTTCTCAAGAATTTGGTATGATAATAGAACGAACACTTGTTCAATTTATTCTCACAGGGAGGGCAACCATGCAGATAGCAATTATTGGCGGCGGCGCCGCAGGAATGACGGCTGCGATAGCGGCAGCAAGAGAAGGAGCCACTGTAACCATTTTTGAAAAAATGGACCGTGTGGGAAAGAAGATATTAACAACGGGCAATGGTCGGTGCAATATTTCCAATGAGGATATGGACCTGAGTCATTTTCATGGAGGAACCCGCTCTTTTATCCAAAGTGTTCTGGAGAAGGTTTCGCCCGAGGATACCCGAGAGTTTTGGGAGAGCTTGGGGCTGGTGCTGATTACCCTGGAGGAGGGCAAGATGTATCCCATGTCTTTGCAGGCTTCCGGTGTGTTGGATGCGCTGCGCATGGAGCTGGAACGCTTGAATGTAACTGTGAAGTGTGCTGTTCCGGTGGAGAAGATCATTCAGGTGAAGCGTAGTTGGCGTCTTGTGAGTGCAGGTGGCATTGATCTGGGTCGTTTCCAAAAAGTGATTATAACTGTAGGCGGCAAAGCATCCCCACAGCTGGGGGCGGATGGTGCGGGAGTGCAGTTGGCATCTCAGCTGAAGCACACGGTGGTGCCATTAAGACCGGGTTTGGTTAAGCTGCGTTGCCGCAGTCCTTATTTGAAAGCATTGGCAGGATGCAAGGTTGAGGCTAAGGCATCGCTGATGCATGGTGATGAAGTGTTGCAGGAAGAATGGGGCGAGGTCCTTTTTACAGCAGAAGGTCTGTCCGGTCCGCCAATTCTGCGTTTAGCCAGAGAGGCGATGGTGCCCGGTCGTAACTGCAGTATTGCCCTGAACTTAATGGAAAATATGCGGGAGGGTGAGTGTTTTTGGTGGCTGAAGCAGCGCAGTGAACGCTTTGCCCATATGACGGTGCAGGAGATGCTTAGCGGCATAATGAATAAGCGCTTAATCCTGCCCATGTTAAAAGAAAATGATATTTCTGCCCAGATGAAGAGTGGTCAGTTAAATAAGCATCAGATTCAGGCCGTTGCCCGGATGATCCACGGCTGGAGTTTCCCGGTAATCGGGGATGCGGGCTGGAAAGAAGCCCAGGTGACAGTGGGTGGTGTGTTTACCGGTGAAATTGATGCAGCCACGCTGGAGTCTAAGAAAAATAAAGGCATATATTGGGCCGGCGAGGTACTGGATGTGGATGGCGACTGTGGTGGTTATAACCTGCAGTGGGCGGCCAGCAGCGGTATTTTGGCGGGAAAGAGTGCTGCTTATGTGGCAGCGGAGGTAGAAAAGGTATGAGAGATATAAGTAAGATCAAGCGAGTTGTGGTGAAGATTGGTTCTTCATCCCTGACCCATGAAAATGGGCGGCTGGCTTTACATAAGATTGACCAGCTGGCAAGGTCCTTGTCCGATATTCATAATGGCGGACGGGATGTGGTCTTGGTGTCCTCCGGTGCGATTGCCGCCGGAGTGGCCGCACTCCATTTGCCGGCACGTCCTAAGGAAACTGCGGGCAAGCAGGCGGCTGCGGCTGTGGGCCAAGGGGCTCTGGTACAGTTGTA
Organism: Bacillota bacterium; assembly: GCA_017467985.1. GTDB lineage: Bacteria > Bacillota > Clostridia > Lachnospirales > Bianqueaceae > Faecimorpha. The sequence continues at coordinate 3,757 of JAFUJY010000271.1, read as the reverse complement.
TGAAAAGTTTTTCCTGGAGTATCGCCAGAGTGTGGCTCAGATTCTTCTGACCAAGGATGTGATGGAGCATCCGGTGCGCCGTCAGAATGCGGCCAACACCTTCGATAAGTTATTTGAGTATGATGTCATTCCGATTGTAAATGAAAATGATACCATCTCCACCGATGAAATTGAATTCGGTGACAACGACCGTTTGTCGGCCTATGTGGCGGAGTTGGTACAGGCGGATCTTTTGATTTTGTTGTCTGACATTGATGGTCTGTATACTGCCGATCCCTCCACCCATCCTGAGGCGGAGCTGATTGGCGAAGTAAAAGAAATTACGCCGGAGATCGCAGCCATGGCTGGAGACAGTAAGTCTAAAGTGGGTACCGGCGGCATGGCCACCAAGATTATGGCAGCCCAGATCGCCGGAAATGCGGGCATTGATATGATTATTGCCAATGCATCGGCTCCCGGTGTACTGGAAGATATTTTCGATGGTAAAGAAATCGGCACATATTTTTATGGTAAACGATAAAAAAACGCTGCGGCGTGGGGCTAGAGCCCGCCGGGATGCACTGCCCATTGAATATCGGCAGGAGGCATCGGAAAAGATGCTGGAGATTTTGTGCCGACTAGAAGAATATGATAAGGCAAAAGCCATCTTTTTATTCAGCAATATTGGCAGTGAACCGCTGACAGACCAGTGGGCTGAGCGTTTCCGTCAGGATGGTAAAGCCACATATTATCCCAGGACAAGTCTGGGTGGTGTGATGGACTTTTATCGAGTGAATGGGGCGGAGGCTCTTATAGAAGGCCGTTACGGGATTTTGGAGCCGAGGCCGGATTGTGTTCTGGGCACACCTGGTAAAGGGGACTTGATTTTGACACCGGGACTGATTTTTGATGTCAAAGGATATCGTATCGGCTACGGCGGTGGATTCTATGATCGATATAAGGAACGGTTCCCCCAAGGGATGTATATCGGTGTGGCCTATGATGAGCAAAAGATAAATGATGAGTTGCCCAGGGATGCATTTGATTGTCCTGTGGAAATGATTGTAACCCAGATGGGCATAACTAAGTTTTAGGAGGAGTTACAATGATCGCTTATGTGAGCGGGATTTTGAAGGAAATAGAAGATGACAGCGTCATCATTGAAGCAGCAGGTCTGGGATATCGGGTTTTTACTCCGGTGACGGAGCAGCTGGTGCGTGTGGGGGTAGGCAGCAATATTACGCTGCACACCTATCTGAATATTCGTGAGGATGCCCATATTTTGTATGGCTTTTTGGAAAAGAGTACTTTGAAGCTGTTTAAGCAGCTGATCAATGTAAATGGTGTAGGACCTAAGTATGCACTGGCGATTTTGACCCAGATGCATCCGGATGCGGTGTCCGTTGCCATTGCCTCCGGGGATCATAAGGCGCTTACTAAGGTGTCCGGCATTGGTCCTAAGACTGCCCAGCGTATTGTGCTGGATCTGAAGGATAAGGTGGGTGTCCCGGAGACGGTGGCATCTGTGGACCTGGCGCCCCAGGTGAACGTGAGTGGTTCCACCGGTGCGGCTGCAGAGGCGATTGCTGCCATGGAGTCGTTGGGGTATACCCATGGAGAGGCTCAGCAGGCTGTAGCCAAGGTTTATGCCGAAGGTAAGAGTACGGAGCAGCTTCTGAAAGAAGCATTAAAACAGCTGGTAATTTTCTGATAAGGGGTGAGAACTGTGGATTTGGATAAGCTGGAACGAATTATCGACACAACGGTGCATAAAGGCGAGGAAGAGGCGGAAAAGAGTCTGCGTCCCCACCGTTTTGAAGATTATACCGGTCAGGAAGAAATTAAGAAAAACCTGAAGATTTTTATTGAGGCAGCTAAGAAACGTAGCGAACCCTTGGACCACCTGCTGTTTTACGGTCCTCCCGGACTGGGTAAAACCACGCTGGCAGGCATTATTGCCAATGAAATGGGAGTAAATATTAAGATTACCACCGGACCTGCCATTGAGCGGCCCGGCGACATTGCGGCAGTGCTCAATAACCTGTCCGAAGGAGATGTGTTATTTATCGACGAGATCCATCGCTTGAACCGTCAGGTGGAGGAGATTTTATACCCGGCTATGGAGGACTATGCCATTGATATTATGATCGGCAAGGGGCCGGCGGCGAAGGCGCTGCGTATTGATCTGCCCAAGTTTACGTTAATTGGTGCCACTACTCGTGTGGGTATGCTGTCTGCGCCTTTGCGGGATCGTTTTGGTATGGTGAATCATCTGGAGTTTTATAAAGAAGATGAACTGGCAGGGATTGCCCTGCGTTCCGCCAAGACTTTGGGTGTGGATATTGATGAAGAGGGTGCGCTGGAGATTGCTCGCCGCAGTCGTGGTACGCCCCGTTTGACTAATCGTTTGTTAAAGAGATGCCGTGACTTTGCCACGGTCATGTTTGATGGAAAAATTACCAAAGAAGCTGCCTGCTATGCATTGAATGCTCTGAAGGTGGATCCCTGCGGTCTGGATGTGATGGACCGTCGTTTGCTGTTGACTTTGATGGATACCTTTGGCGGTGGCCCTGTGGGTCTGGAAACGCTGGCTGCATCCATTGGTGAAGACGTGGGTACGGTGGAAGATGTGTGTGAACCCTATCTGATGCAGCAGGGCTTTTTGCAGAGAACCCCCAGAGGCCGTGTGGTTACACCCAAGTGTCTGGCTTATTTTCACCGAAGTGCGCCGGGTAGTGGGGATCAAATAACATTGGAGTGATTGACTTTGAGTAATGCAATAAGAAAAATTCCGGAGCTGTTGGCACCGGCGGGAAATCTGGAAATCTTAAAATTGGCGGTGGATGCGGGAGCTGACGCGGTGTATTTTGGCGGCAAAGTGTTTAACGCCCGACAAAGTGCGGCCAATTTTGATGCAGCAGAGATCCGTGAGGCCGTGGAATACTGTTATCCAAGAGGTGCTAAAACGTATTTGACGCTGAATACGCTGGTGAAGGAGTCTGAATGGGACGAGCTGTGTCGCTTTGTGGATGAAGTGCTGCCCTTAGGGATCACCGGCCTGATTATGCAGGATATGGGAGCGGCCCAATATGTAAAGCAGCGTTTCCCAGAGGTAGAATTGCATGGCAGTACGCAGATGAGCATTCATAATGCAGAAGGAGCAGCCTGGCTAAAAGAGCTGGGATTTAGTCGTGTGGTTTTGTCCAGAGAGCTGCCCTTATCAGAAGTCGCCAATATCGTTAAAAACGTGGGTGTGGAGACGGAGATCTTTATCCACGGTGCTTTGTGTTACAGCTATTCCGGGCAGTGTCTGCTGAGCTCGTTGATTGGTGGACGCAGCGGCAATCGGGGACGATGTGCCCAGCCCTGTCGTTTGCAGTATAGTTTGAGTGATGATCCAGCCAAGCGGCATTATTTGAACTTAAAAGATATTTGTACTTTGTCAGAAGTGAAAGCTTTGGCAGAGAGTGGTGCAGCGTCCTTGAAGATTGAAGGACGCTTAAAAGGCGCGCCCTACGTGGCAGGGGTGACAAAGGCCTATCGTCGTGCACTGGATTATTATCAGGCCACCGGCAGCAATTATGAACCTTCTAAAGAAGAAATGGAAGAGTTAATGCTGCTGTTTAACCGAGGTGGTTTTTCTAAGGGATATACTTTGGGTAAGACCCAGGATATGATTTGTCAGGAAAGTCCGAAACATTCCGGAATCCATGCAGGTAAAGTGCAAGAGTTGAGTCCTAAGCAGATGCTGTTATCTCTGAATACAAAAGTAGAGCCC
>JAFUJY010000270.1 GCA_017467985.1 Bacillota bacterium | reverse complement strand
CGGCAATAAAACATACGGATACTGCAGAATTGTAGATGGCAATGCAGTATTGGTGTATTACCTCCGCCATGATAAAGACAAGAATTTGGATAATCCCTGGCTGAGAAGCAACGACAATTCTGGACAAGACTATTCGATGTCTGATATCTCTGAGGCTGAATTTGAATCCATCCGTAGAAAATATGTTCCGATAGTTTTGCAAATGAAGCCTGTAAGTGAATACTCTTAAGGATGAGGAAGGGAGCAGGCTACAATCTGCTCCCTTTAACCCATTCTTAATAAAAGTAATATTGACATTGAATTCTACATTGTGTAGAATATAGGTATAATACATGATGTAGAATGGAGTGATACTTATGGCCGACATTCGAATGGGCCATGCAGAAAAACAGTTTGCGGAAATTATTTGGGAACACGAACCCATTGCATCTGTTGAACTTTCCAAACTTGCAGAGGATAAGCTGAACTGGAAGAAGACCACTTCCTTTACTGTCATCAAACGTCTGAGTGAGCGTGGTATTATTCAGAACCAGAAGGGAATAGTAACTTCTTTGATTTCCAGGGAGGAATTTTTTGCCCGGCACAGTGAAGCCTATGTGCAAGAGAACTTCGGTGGTTCCTTACCTGCATTTATGGCTGCATTTAGTACCCGTAAGAAACTGACTGATAAGGAAATTGATGAGATGAAGAATCTAATCGAGAAGATGCGGGGGTGAAGGTATGAGTTCCATTCTGCGCAACTTAATTGACCATTTTCCGGATCTGATGGATCTCAATCTGACAGCCAGCATCGTTATTCTATTTGTGATTTGCGTCCGCCAGTTTCTGAAAGGTGCTCCAAAGATTTTTTCTTATGCATTATGGGGAATTGTATTGCTGCGGCTCCTGGTACCGGTATCCATCGAAAGCTCCATGAGTTTTGTACCCCAGCGTACGGAATTTTCCAGTATGGTGGAACTGAACGAGGAGCTGCCGGATATTCAGTTTGAGATGCCGCAAGACCGAGCCGATAATGAATGGCACCGGGAAAATACAGCCCCAGGAGAACCACTGGTGCAGACATACAGAAGCTTAGATGCGGAAACTTACCTGACTTTTGGCTGGCTTACGGGCATAGCGGCTATGCTGATTTACAGTATGATATCCTATTGGAAGCTGAAACGAAAGGTGCGGGTTGTCGTCCCGCTGGAAAAGGGGATATATATTGCAGATGACATTGATACGCCCTTTGTAATGGGCTTCTTCCAGCCGCAAATCTATCTTCCTGGTACGCTTGACCAAACGGAGCAAAAATATATTATTACCCATGAGAAGCACCACATCCACCGGGGAGACCATATCTTCAAAACACTTGGCTTCCTGGCGCTGACCATTCATTGGTTCAACCCCTTTGTCTGGGCTGCATTCATCCTGTCTGGGCGTGATATGGAGATGAGCTGTGACGAAGCTGTTATCCGCAAGTTAGGCGAAGATGTCCGGGCAGAGTATTCTGCAAGCCTGCTGAATCTTGCAACAGGGCGCCGCATGTTTTCAGGTACACCCCTGGCCTTTGATGAGGGCGATCCTACGGAACGGGTTCGGAATCTGGCCAGATGGAAAAAGCCTGCTGTCTGGGTGATCTTGCTTTGTCTGATCGTGAGTATTGTTCTGGCTGTCTGCCTGCTGACAGATCCTGAATCAAATTTCCCCCATGAGTTCCGTCAGTACTTTGTAACCGGATCAAAAGCAGAGCTTCTTAGCGGTGTCACCAATGATCGAAGCTCCAAACTCAATATTACATTTGAAAGCACATCCGGCCCCAAGAATCTGGAATTAGAACTTTGGTATCATCGTAATTCGGATGATCAGTGGATTCAGAAAGATTCGTATGTGATTGCACTACAGGGAAACTGTACCTTTACGATCCCTACTGATTCCACATTTGCAATAGCAGCAACTGCAGAAGTTGGACAGAATGGTTACGCAACGATCAAGCTGTCTCCCGGTCAGGGGCTGGAATTTGACGAATTTAAACACGATTTGTTCTCTGATACCCGAACGAAATCTACCAGTGAAGAAGCATCCGCATGGACAGTTCCTGAAGAAAATGAGGGAGCCTCTGAGGCAGATAATTGGGGAGTGACCATGACAGCCAGGGATCAAACCCAGAGCAGTGTAGAACTGGTGTTTACCCTGGATAATGCAGGTGAAGAGGGGACTGTATGGTTTGGAGAAACCTATCGTCTTTTCCTTTGGGATAATAATCAGTGGGCAGAATTAGCTGCTGCAGATGAACGTCCCCCAGAACCTGCAGCCGTAGAGTATCTGACAGAAATCAAACCTGGACAGCCAGTGTATCAAACTATTGACTGGTATGAAAACTACGGCAATCTTCCAGCAGGAAAATACCGGATTCAGATGTCGATTACCCTGGAAATAGAAGGCGAATTCCCCGATAGCAAGCCTGTTTATGCGGAATTCTCTCTGTCAGACTATCAGAACTGGGCTGTCTCCACGCAAGTTCATGAAGTAACTCCGGAAAGTCTTGTGCTGACCTATCACAACGAACTGGATGATCCTATCTGGCGCCTTCCTGGATATACCATCCAATGTTGGCTGGATGGTTATTGGGTGGATATGGATGTTGGAAAAACCTGGCACAAAACCACGGAGCAGGTGGATTTTGACCACTTAAGCAATCCACAGAACGGTATGTTTATCCAGTGGGATGGGATTGGTTCGCTTCCCGAAGGCCAGTATCTGATCGGTCAGGAATTCTGCACTGATGCAGATCTTACCAAGGGACAGCTGTTTACGGTATATGCCTCTTTTGAAATTACGGGTGAGTCCGGTGGCATCAAGCCTTTGGAGAATCTTCCGGAACTTTACAGCGGAGAGCAGGCCATGATTGACGGCTGCCTGGTTACCCGGGATGGGGAAGTCAGTGAGAATCTGGCTGTTCTGAAAGATTTCATAGAAACCACATCTAGAGGAGAACCGGCCTTTATTCGGATCGTTAACTGGTATTACGGGGAAGAATCTCATTACACTGCAGAGGATCTCACCTTTGACGGAAGCCAGTACATCCTGGAGTGGTTAGAAGATGGCCGCCGCCAGTCCAGAAGTTACCGGTATCTGAAGCATTTCTCCGGTGAAAAGGAACGGGAGAATATCGCTTATGATGCCTACGAGCATTATGTGCTTGTAAATGATAATTCGGTCTCATGGCAGCAGATTTGGGAAAGTCTGATCAGTTCCCAATATGGTGCATCCATCGATCACTGGACTATCTGTTCGGACTATATCTATTACGTAAAACACCCTGATCTTCCAGACGATCCCGACTATGCCATTCTCGAATTTAAGGGTAGCGGACTCGTTACTATTACCGATGCGGACCGCCTGGAAAAGCTGATTTACCTATTTGAAAATGCAGAGCTTCTTGGCTATGAGCCGAAAACCCATAGTGTCGGAGTTGATCTGAATCTGATTTTTACACTCAGAGACCAGGATGTCATCATTGAACTGGATCCGGATTCGGATATCTGTCGTATCAATGGGGAATATGTATGGTATGGAAGACCTGATGAGCCAGAGTATACATATAAGCTCTGGGAATACTTAGGCATTACGCAATGGCCGGATATAGTATACACGGTATGTGAAAATGCGCTGAAGCCATAACCTGAATTATATTCCCCATAACAGCTGTATTGTAATGTATTCAAATTTTAGATCCTCCTTGGTAGAATGGGAATATCCCAAACTACAAGGAGGATCTTTTATGCTTTATTATAAAAACGGTAGATTTAAAATGGACTCTGTATCTTTTCAGCTTCCGGATGGTGTCTATATTGATACCGAATTCAAGTCTGTAATTGCAACAGGATTTGAAATAGTGGATCCTAACGGTCGATTCCGAGTCCATATCAAAGGAGAAAACTGGGAAGAAAATAGCTATAAATTCTTTGAAGAGTTCATCTTTCCTTTTGGCTACGATAATCTTGGACAGATCGAACCCATTGCGAATAACGGTATGAAAGGACACCAGCTGTGGTATCAAGATACGAAAACAAATTATCTGGAATATCGTTTTGATTTACCGAAAGGAGGAGATCATGCAAATATCTCCATTATCATCAAAGCTGACAATAATCAGATCCCCGTATCAGAACTTCATAAAGAACCAGTCTTTGTTAAGCTGATGGAAAGTTTGAGACTAGACTAACCAAAACACGGAAGGGGAGCGATTCCTTTCCGTGCACTATTTTGTTAATGGCTAATCATCCCACGCATGCTCCCGGGAGCAGTCAATCATCTCTTTGGTATAGAGAAACCGAACAAGCTTAATTCTTTCGCCAAGTCTTGCTTCTTCCAGAAAGCCTGCTATATCGAATTCGGCAAGGGACTCAGTCCAATCAAACGGATATAATTGCTTCGAATCAAGACCCATCCAGTATTTGCAACTTGACAAACAGAACATTTGTTTTATAATAACAGAACAGATGTTCTTAAAAGTCAATGTAAAATGAGTTAGGTGAAAGGGGAGAGTATCATGCCGGAGCGGCAGTATTTGTGCATCGATCAGAAAAGTTACTACTCAACTG
>JAFUJY010000269.1 GCA_017467985.1 Bacillota bacterium | reverse complement strand
GACCGCTCCCTATCCCGGCTTCCCCACTGACATGCAGCCGCAGTTCATGACGCTGATGTCCGTCGCCAGTGGCACCAGTATCATCACCGAAAATGTTTGGGAGAGTCGTTTCCAGTATGTAACTCAGCTCACCAAGATGGGCGCTGATATTAAGGTGGATGGTCGTATTGCCGTTGTGAAGGGCGTGGAGAAGCTCAAGGGCTGTGAAGTGGAAGCCACTGACCTGCGTGGCGGCGCTGCCATGGTTCTGGCCGGTTTGGCTGCAGAAGGCACTACATCCATTACCAATGTGAAGTATATCCATCGTGGTTACGAGTCTATGGTACAGAAGCTGGTGGCTTTGGGTGCCGAGATCACCTGCGAAGGTGCAGGCGTGGAGCCCGTTGTTATTGAAGGAAAACTGGGATGAAGATCACAATTCTCTGTGTAGGCAAAATTAAGGAGAAATTTTACAAAGACGCTTTGGCAGAGTATGCCAAGCGTCTTTTGGCGTATACTAATTTTGACGTCATCGAGGTGGCAGATGAGAAGACCGCCGAGGGAGAAGAGGCTCTGATCCTGGAAAAGGAAGGGGCCCGGATTCTGGGCAAGCTTCCCGAGCACGCCTATGTGGTGGCCCTGTGCATTGAAGGCAAGCAGAAGGATTCGGTGGAGATGTCCAAATGGATGGAAAATCTGATGAATCATGGCAATTCCCACATCGTATTTATTATTGGCGGCTCCTGCGGTTTGTCCCCCAAGGTTGTGGCCAGGGCGGACGAAAAGCTGAGCTTTTCCAAACTGACCTTTCCCCATCAGTTGATGCGGGTGATTTTGGCAGAGCAGGTATATCGGTGCTTTCGGATTATGAAGGGAGAACCGTATCATAAATAAGGAGGAATTCTTATGGCAGTGATTAAATGTAAAATGTGTGGCAGCCCGCTGACGCTGATCCCGGGTGAGTCCGTCATCAAGTGTGAGTATTGTGGGACAGTCCAGACCGTGCCCAGCGGCGATAATGAAAAGAAGCTGGTACAGTTTGAACGGGCCAATCGTTTGCGGGTAAAGTGTGAATTTGACAAGGCTGCGGGGATTTATGAGAGTATCGTAGCGGATTTCCCGGAGGAATCGGAGGCCTATTGGGGGCTGGTACTGTGTAAATACGGTATTGAATATGTGGATGACCCGGGTACCGGAAAAAAGATTCCCACCTGTCATCGTTCTTCCTTTGAAAGCGTATTGGAAGATGACAACTATGAACAGGCTCTGGAAAATGCGGATGTGGTAGCTCGCCGGGTATATCGGGACGAAGCCAAGACGATTGAAGAACTGCGTAAGGGGATACTGGAAGTATCCGCCCAAGAAGCGCCTTATGACATTTTTATCTGTTATAAAGAGACAGATTTTAACAAAGAGCGTACCATTGACAGTGAACTGGCAGAGACGATTTATAATGAACTGACTGATCGGGGATACCGGGTATTCTTCTCCAGAATCTCTCTGGAAGATAAGCTGGGTATGGCTTATGAACCCTATATCTTTGCGGCATTGAACTCTGCGAAGGTTATGCTGGCCGTGGGTACGGATTATGAGTTTTATAACGCCGTTTGGGTAAAAAACGAGTGGAGCCGTTTTCTGCAGTTGATTGCCAAGGGGGCAAAGAAGTATCTGATCGCCTGTTATAAGAAGATGGATCCGGAGGATCTGCCCAGGGAGTTTGCCAAGCTCCAGGCCCAGGACATGGGCAAAGTGGGTGCCATGCAGGATTTGATGCGAGGTATTGAGAAGATCATTCCTCGCAAAAAGGCTGACCCCACGCCGGTTACCGGCAACAATGTGAAGGCGTTGCTGGAACGAGGTAAAATGGCTCTGGAAGACAGAGAGTGGAAGAAAGCGGATGAGTTCTTTGAACAGGCGCTGAATCAGGATGCCCGTTGCGCCGGTGCATACATTGGTAAGGCCTTGGCCGGTGAACAGTGTGCATCATTGACTGCGCTGGCGGAGAAACGGCTGGCATTGCGGGAGTCTGCCAGTTATCGTTATCCTAAGATTGAGAAGATGGATGCTTATATCCGTCAAAAAGTCCGGGAAAATCGGGTGCCGGGCTGGCTGGAAGGTGCAGAAGCTGAGGCCGTTTATGAGTATGATTTAAGTTATCGTACTTGTGCGGAGGATCGCCGTGCCCAGCTGGACGCAGAAAAACAGTGGTGGAAGGAACATAAGCAGCTGAGCCGTGCCCAGCAATTTGCCGTTGGTGAGGATCAGGTTCAGTTTGAAAGTGCTCTGAAAAAAGTGTTTGATACCATGGAGGAGCGAATCGAAGCGGCCCAAAGTGAAGAAGTACATAATGCCAAGAGACGCGAGGAACGCTATGCAGCCTTTTTGAAGGAGGCGGATGTAAAGCTGTCCGATCTGCGCAGTAAGGCAGAAGCAGACCGGGAAAAATGTTATATTTCCATTTGTGATAAGCTGGAGAATCGTCGTCTGGACGTGACAGATCTGGAAGTGATTCGCAAAGATCTGGTTCGGATGGATGGGTATAAGAATAGCCGCGCGTTAATTCAGGAATGTGATAAGCGAATCACGGAGCTGGAGGCGGCAGCCAAGAAGGCGGCGGAGGAAAAGGCGGCCCGGGAACGTGAAAAGTATCTTCGGGAACGTGAAGAGGCGGAGCGCCAGGAACGTGCCCGCCGCAGAAATAAGATCATCACCTCCACCATTTTTGTTTTAGTGGTGCTGGCTGTGGGGGCCTGGTTCTTTGTACAGAAGACCATTATCGAACCCCAGCAGCTGCGAGATGAAGCCCGTGCCTTGGCAGATGCGGGGGATTATGAAGCGGCCATTGCGTTGTTGGAATCCGCTGAGGAAGATGCCTCTTATGTAAAGTACATGAAGGCGGAAGTTTTGGAGGAATCCGGCAATATAGGAGGGGCAGCAGTAGCCTTTGGTGCCATTTATGATTACAAGGATGCAGGCGAACGCAGCGATAAGTTGTGGGAGCAAATTCATTTTTACCGTGAGACGGTGGTGCTGGATGGGTTTGGCGCCATTGCCATCAAAAACAATGGTACGGTGGTGGCAGCATCGGAGTATAACCGTACGATTATTGGTACAGAAGAATGGAAAGATATCATCGCGGTGGATCTGGGTGTTTGTCACGCAATCGGCCTGAAAGCAGATGGTACGGTGGTGTGTGCTTGTCAGGATACGCGGGAGTGTGGAGACTGCGACACTTCTGATTGGAAGAATATTATTGACATTGCAGCCACACAGTGGGCGGTCTTTGGTCTGCGCAAAGACGGGACAGTGGCCCATACCGGCATCAGCTGGGATAATGGAAGTGGTGTGGCCGGCTGGACGGATATTGTGGATATTGCCGCGGGCAGTGGTGGTATTGTAGGCCTGAAAGCGGATGGTACGATTGTAACCTGCGGCGGCAATAGTGCCGAAAAATATGAAGGCATGAAGAATATCGTATCCATCGATATGTGCGGAGGTTCGATTGTGGCTAAAACCAAAGACGGTGTAATTCACTTGCAGTTGGATAGCAACTATACATTCTATGAATGGGAATGGGAAAATATCGAAAGATACATTGCCGGCGGCCAGCATCTGATGGCTCTGCGTACGGATGGTACAGTACAGTGGACAGGACGCAACAATAACGGTGAATGTAACGTGGATGAGTGGACCGATATTGCGGGTCTGGCCACGGGCAGTTATGGTACTATTGGTGTCCATGCGGATGGCACGATTGAGTATGCCGGATGTTTCTGTGAGGATATAATCAGGAGCTGGAGCGACATAAGAGTGCCCAGATAAGGCCAAAAAGCTCTGTTGCAGCACACGCTAACGCGAAAGTGCAGCAACAGAGCTTTTTCTGCCTTTATGAGATAGAGAGATTAAGTTGTGTTTTTTAGATAGATATTTAGGACTTCCTGCTGGCGCAGGGGGGACCAGAGTGCATTGAAGTAGGCCTGCATGGCATCGTCAATGAGTAAGATCCAGCGGCTAAGACGCTCGGCAATGACCTCGGGATCATCTGTTTTTTCAAAGAGACGGGGCAGACCGATGGTGCGCAGGAAACGCCCGGTGACGTCTTCATTTTGGTTGGAGATCATAAATAGCTGCATATATTGTTGATCGATGGCGGCCAGCAACTGTAAAAAAGCATCCAGATGGCCCCGCAGGTCTGCTGAAGTGGAGCGGGAGGATACTTTCAGAATTCCAAAGGGACGGCCCTGGTTGTTGATGATATCAAAGCTGTACTTGATGCTGGGATTATATTTGAACTTGACATAGGTGGCCACTTCTATGCTGCCCTGATCAGAACGTACGTGCATCTGCAGGGCGGGGGTGGCGGCGCTCATACGGTCGGCGGTGTGGCGTACAATCAGACGGGTCTGCTGCTCGGGAGTAGAGAGGCCCACCTCCTTGGCCAGCAGATGGTCGATCATCTGGGAGCGGCTGATGCCCTTTTCATAGGCCAGGCGATCAATACGCTCCACCACAGCGTCGGTCAAAATCAAGCTATACATATTCTTGGTCATAATAACACCTTCTTTCAACATTGATTGTACAATAAAATGGGGAATTTGTCAATCGTTTTATATAATTGCGTGAGCGGAGTTGCTGCGTTTTAAAACCGTAGGACAAAATGCAAGAATTATAATAAAAAACAAAGAAATGATTGCATTTTGTCCTACGAAAATAAGGGGCTTGTTTTCCGGACAGGCATTTGGTATAATACAATCAAAATACATCCCTTCAGGAGGTTTTTATGAAGATTACGAGTTTGAAGACCAATCATCTGGTGAACCCGTTAGGATATACTTTGGGAACACCCCGCATTTCTTATATTGTAGAGGAGACCACGGCCAAGAAGCAGACGGCGGCCCGTGTAACGGTGGCGCTGGATGAGGCAATGTCTCAGGTCGTTCATGACAGCGGCAAGCGAGCAGATATTGACAGTACCGCCTATGTGCTGTCCATGGAACTGGCGCCCCGCACCCGCTATTATTGGCAGGTGCAGGTGTGGGCGGATAATGGCGACGAGGCCACTAGCGATGTGGCCTGGTTTGAGACCTGTAAAGGCGCAGAGTGGGTGGGCCAGTGGATCACTCCTGATCTGGACCCGTCCATTCATCCGGTTCTTTTCAAAGAGCTGCCTTTGGAGAAAAAAGTGGCTCGTGCCCGTGCCTACATGGTGGGCTTGGGTGTGTACGAATGGAGCATCAACGGTAAAAAGGTGGGAGATGAGTATCTGATGCCGGGTATTCATGCCTACGACAGCTGGATTCAGTACCAGACCTATGATATCACCGAGTATTTGAGCGATAATAATACCATCGAAGTGGTGCTGGGTAATGGTTGGTATAAGGGCGATTATGGCCTGACCTCTAAGCATGATGTATATGGCGACAAGTTTGTTCTGTTGGCAGATATCTATGTGGAGTACGAGGACGGCACCTGCGACATTTTCGGGACGGATACCACTTGGCAGGCCCGGAAGAATTTCGTGACCTACAGCGATATCTACAATGGTGAACATATCGATATGACTTTGGACTGCAGCGAAGTGGTGGGGGTTAAGATTGAGGACAAGTCCTATGATTCTTTGATGCCTCGTCTGAGTCCGGCGCTGACCATCCACGAGCGTCTGAAGCCTGTGGAAGTCATCCGCACCCCCAAGAATGAAATTGTTCTGGATATGGGCCAGAATATGGTGGGCTGGATGGAATTTACTGTGAATGCACCGGCAGGAACCAAGATCCGTCTGCAGCATGGTGAGATTCTGCAGGATGATTGCTTCTATACTGAGAATCTGCGTACCGCAAAGCAGGAGTTTATTTATACCTGTCAGGAGGGTGAAAACCAGGCTCGCAGCTATTTTACCTTCTATGGTTTCCGTTATGTATTGGTAGAGGGCTGGCCCGGCCAGGTGGATCCGGAGGCCTTTACCGGCTGCGTAATTTATTCCGATATGGAGGAGACCGGCCGTATCGAGACCAGTAATCCTCTGGTGAATCGCTTGTTTGAAAATACCCGTTGGGGTCAGAAGGGCAATTTCCTGGATACCGCTACGGACTGTCCCCAGCGAGATGAGCGTATGGGTTGGACCGGCGATGCCCAGATTTTCTGCGGAACTGCCAGCTACAATATGGATACATACGCTTTTTATACCAAGTACAGTCATGACCTGGCCCAGGAGCAGAACAAGCTAGGTGGTGGTAACGTGCCCTATGTGGTTCCCATGGCAGGTTATGCCGGGGACGGATCCTGTGCATGGGGTGAAGCTGCAACAGTCATTCCGTGGGAAGTGTATCTGCATTTTGGTGATAAGGCCATTCTGGAAGATCAATACGAAAGCATGAAGGGCTGGGTAGAGTATATGCATACCGCCGATGAGGTCAGCGGAGCCAATCGTCTGTGGACCGTGGGCTGCCATTTTGCGGACTGGCTGGCCCTGGATGGCAAGATTGAAGGCGGAGTATATGGCGGTACAGATCCCTACTTTATTGCATCTGCTTACTATTATTATTCCACCAATATCGTGGCTAAGGCTGCCGCTGTGCTGGGTAAGGCAGAGGATGCGGCTTATTATGGGAAGCTCGCCGCCGAGATTAAGGCTGCCATTGGTGAAGAGTATTTCACCAAGAAGGGTCGCCTGGCCATCGATACCCAGACTGCCCACACACTGGTGTTGTTTATGGATCTGGCACCGGAGGGCATGAAGGAGCGCATGAAGAAGGACCTGCGCCGTCTTCTGAAGGATAATTATTTCCACCTGAACACCGGTTTTGTAGGTACGCCCTATTTGTGTCGTGCCCTGTCTGATAACGGTATGAATGATGTGGCCTATACATTATTGTTAAATGATGATTTCCCCAGCTGGCTGTACGAGGTGAAGATGGGCGCCACCACAGTTTGGGAGCGCTGGAACTCGGTTATGCCCGATGGTTATATCAGCGGCACCGGCATGAATTCTCTGAATCATTATGCCTATGGTGCAGTGGTGGAGTGGATGTACCGCAACATGATCGGTATCCGTCCCGTGGAAGAGGCCCCTGGTTTTCGCAAGGTTGTGATTCAGCCCCAGCCCGATTATCGTATTGAGTGGGCCAAGCTGGATCTGCGCTCTGCAGTGGGCAGCTATCATGTCAGCTGGAAAATGGGTCCTGCCATGGAGGGCGGTCTGCGCCAGATGACCGTAAAGGTGAGCGTACCCTTTGGCGCAGAGGCCACGGTGATTTTGCCGGATGCAGAGACTGTGGAATGTGACGTGCAGGGTCTGACCTTTGTTCAGGACGGAGCCAATGTGAAGGTGGTTGTGGATGCGGGTTCTTATGAATTTACTTACATCACCACCAAGGCCTATACCAAGATCTACAGCGTAGAATGTACTTTGCCGGAGCTGCTGGCCAATCCCAAGGCCCATGCAGCCCTGATGAAGCATCTGCCCATTTTCCGTCCGGAAAGCGAAGAGGAAGTTCCGTGGGTGGATGATAAGAGTAATATTGAGGAGCTGTTGAAGTCACCCTTCCTGCGGACAAAGGAGGCTGTGATCGAGGCATTGGATGCCGACCTGAGAATGATTACCGACTGATAAGGAGGTATTTCTATGGATGAAAAACTGTGGATTGACCCAGAGTATACCGAAGCAGTTCGAGTGGAGCAAAAATCCTATCGAAAAGACATAAGCCGGATCAGTTGGTGTCTTCTGATTATGCAGGTGGTGGGAAATGGTCTTGCGATCTGTATAGTGCTGGCACTGGAGACAGTGGGAATGATTTTTGGCGGCTTTGGCATAGAAATGGAGACGATGTCTGAAAGCGTATACACTTTTGTGGCGGGATTCGTGCCTACGCTGCTGGCAGAAGTAATGCTGATTGTGTTGCTGCGGTGTTGGTGTGGTTTTCGCATACAAAAGGAAGAGACCCTTCAACTGAATAATACCTGGAAAATGATTGGTTTGTCGCTGTTGAGTGGTTGGGGAGTCACATCGTTTGCCATCATCGGATTGTCTTTGTTTGAAACATTGCTGAACATGATCGGATTAGGCATGGGAAGCCCAAACATGAGCGTGCCATTACCCCAGGTGGATATGATCGGCTTTATTCTGAACGTTAGTTATATCTGTGTTGTGGGTCCGGTGATGGAAGAACTGATATTTCGCGGGTTTGTTCTAGGCGGACTGAAAAAATACGGCGAAGGAACGGCCATCGTTGTGTCAGCTATCATGTTCACACTGTTTCATGGAAACTTGACACAGTTGATTACGCCTCTGCTGATGGGGCTGATCTTCGGCATGCTGACCGTGCGAACCGGCAAACTTTGGCCGGCGATCATCTGCCACATAGGCCACAACCTACTTGCCTCCTTCATGGGCGTGCGAGAATGGGCATTTCTGGTGTACATGGGGCTGGGCATTTTGGGCATAATCCTCTGGTGGCGGGAATACGGTGTAGAAATCCTACTCCTTCGCAAAGGTGGTCTGCTGCTGAAAGAAGATAAAGTGCGAGGGTTCTTGTTGGCTCCAGGATTTTGGGTATTTATGGCAGTATATCTGTTGATGTGCAGTATGTATTTTATGATGATATAAAAAAGGAAAGTCCCTTCTTCGGAAGGGATTTTTTTGTGCGGATTGATTTATACGTTCCCAGGAGAATATAGGTGAATACCTGGATTCCAGCGTATATAATTATACGCTGGGGTGGGAAATATAGAGGACTGCCTGGAGGGCAGCGTATAGTGTTATACGCCTTTGAGGATCCAATGGGGGAGATCCCCGCCAAAAGCGTATAGTGCAGGTGGACGATGCAAAGGTTTTAAACTAAAAATGCCCCCATGGGATACTTGGGGACGGACCTGCGGCGGTAAAAAACAGAATTTTTATTAGGTAATTTTTAAAAAATTTCAAGGTACAGGACGGCGTTTTCGGAAATAGGTGTTCCAGACCTTGCGGGCAGTCACCAGCCCCTCCTGGACCATTTGCCAGATGATGGTAGGCATTTTGAGGTGGCTAGTGTTGTTCTCCAGATCCTGGACTTCCGTGGTCACCATCATGTTTTCACCTATTTTCAGGCCGATGGCGGCGTATTCTTTATGCTTTTGCAGCTGGCGGGCAGCATAATCGGGCTTGCTGGTCATCCCTTCGTGTTCCCAGAACTTATTCCCTACGACAAAATCAACAACGCGGGTGGTAACCCAGGTTTGCACAGGTACTTGATAGCGATACGGGATACCCAGCTGTTTCAGGGTATTCAGCACAATCATCTCGGACTTTGAGTCGCACACCTGCCCATCCACCATCTGACTTTTTTTCGGAGATAAGTCGATTTCCTGGAGTTTTTCATACAATTTCACACGCTGATAGAAGTCACGGGACTGTTCCGACGGCCAGCTTTTGATCTCAGCATTCATTTCCCGACGGCGGACTTTGAGATTTTTCTTTTCTATATAGGGGCCGACCACGGCTTCCTCGTCGCAGCGGGGGATATAGGTTTGATGGGGGCGTTTTTCTCCGGGTTGTTTTGGGTCCTGACGGTAATAATAGCCATTTTTGCAGCTGATGCAATATGAAACAGCTTTGGCCAACGCCTTCTTTACCGCAACATATTCTTCGACAGTAATCATAAAATCCCTCCTTTTTGCTATATATTATAGCAAAAAGGAGGGAGAAAAGCAATGTTG
Source organism: Bacillota bacterium (assembly GCA_017467985.1). Taxonomy (GTDB): domain Bacteria; phylum Bacillota; class Clostridia; order Lachnospirales; family Bianqueaceae; genus Faecimorpha. The sequence goes on along the minus strand of JAFUJY010000269.1, from coordinate 2,266 downwards.
TCTGAAAATTTAAATAATTTTTATTGCCAAAGCACCGAGGGGCAGACCTTCTGGTAAAGCAGCAACATAACCTTCTGGAGTAACAGAGTAGGTGAGGGGAAGATCCGTCCCCAATAAAGACATTTGATGTACGACAAAACCTGTACGCAGAGGAACGCGTAGGAAGACATGACCATCCTGGGGACGGTCCAGCACAATGGCATACAATGCATTGTCTTTAGTTGTATAGCGGATATCCTGGGCGGTCATGAGTCCGATGGTTTCATCTTTGGCCACACCGGTCTGCAGCTGCTCATTTATCTTTTTCTTGTTGAAGTCCGTCTCCTCGATGATAGTAGGCCCTTCACCGAAGACAATATAGGGACGGGTCTCGAAAATGGCTTCGCCATATTGTCGCAGCCAGTCGCCAACGCGAGTGATTTGTCGCACAGCTTCGGGGTGAAAACTACCGTCTGCGCAGGGGCCGATATTCAATAGTAGGTTACCATTCTTGGAAACCACATCGGCTAACTGCTGAATAATACGCTGGGCATCTTTATATTTAGGTTCTTGAACGATGCACCAGGTAACATTATCCTCCAAACGATCATCGGTTTGCCAGGGAAAGTCAGAGCCATTCGCAAATCGCCCGCACTCCAGGTCCAGCACGCCCACATTGGCAGGAAAGTCTTCCTGTTTGTAGGTCATAATACCCTGGGGGACACTTCTGTAAAAATGGTCAATCACTTGATTTTTATAAGAAGAACCAATAATATTTGAACGGCTGTCAAAGTATAATATATCAGGGTGGTACTGATCCACCACCTCCAACACTTTATCCCGCCAAACACGACAAAAGTTGTCGTCAGGTAAACGATAGGGGGCATAACGATTGGTTTCCAAAGGAAGGGACGGACCATAAAAGATTTCATTGACAGGATCATATACATCTGCATCCGGGTCCGTGGACATGAACCAGCCCCACAGCCATTGATGATGAAATGTAGCCAGGGTCTTCACACCGCGACGACGAAAGGCGTCAAAACATTCACCGACGATGTCGCGACGAGGACCGGTTAAAACGGAATTAATGGGGTTCACCTTGGAGTTCCACAAAGAATAATTATCAGCATGTTCGCTCACCGGGCCGGCGTAACGGGCGCCGGAGGCGACAACCAAATTGGCCCAAACTTCCGGATCAAAAGCGTCACCGGTGAGCATGGGGATAAAATCTTTGTAGCCAAATTGAGAGAGCTTTCCGTACTTTTCCACATGGTAACGATGTTGTGTCGTATTTTTGGCATACATATTTCGTGAATACCATTCATTTTGGTAGGCGGGGACGCAGTAAGGTCCCCAGTGGAAAAAAAGCCCAAACTTGGCGTCGCGAAACCAGTCAGGACACTTCTGAGTCATGATAATCACTCCTTTCACTTGGGCATTTGTATATAATGGCGGCTCACCCGAGGTAATAGCTGGGAAATGGCCTTTAAGACGACATACAACAAGATGATTTCCACAGGCAGCATGCCGATATTTTTCCAGATGCGGGGCTGCATGATGACCCAAAAGGCTTTTCCGGTTAGAATATAACTCCAAAGAGTGTTCAGACCCAGGTTGGCCAGCAGATTAATCAGGAGTTTGGCCAGGATGCAGCGGGTAATGGTCACTTTATTTTTATAAAAAAAGAGACCGTAGATGAGGCCGCCTACCATGGCGGTTAGGGTGTAACCGGGAAAAAAGATGCCGGTAGGCTTGATAATAAACTTAATAATGTCGCCAAGACCGGCTGCGACAGACCCCATTACCGGACCAAAGATCATACCCAAAAGGGCGGTTGCCAGATAACTGAAACCGATTTGAAGTGTGGGGGAGACGATGATTGTGAAATAAGACAAAACCACACTAATGCCCAATATCATAGCGGCCCCAGCCAGGTTGGGAAGACGACGAAACTCTCGGACACTGCCCACAAAGCCAGTGGGAATGTCGCGAAAGAATTGGAAAAAATCATGCATCGTGGGTCTTTTCATAGCAGCCACACCCTTTCTTCAGTATTGCCCTGATTATATCATAAAAAAATTTATATCGCAAGTGTCATAACCGGGACAACTCCCACATATATATATAGTGTCTGAGGCAGAAAGGGGTGAGGGGATGCGAGTATTTCGCGAAGTGGAGTCGGAGACACAAAATCAAGTCAGTCCCACTTTGCAGCAGGAGGCGACAACGACAAAAAGTGTCGTGCCGCCACCACCGTCCACTGTATATGTCAGACCTCGTTATT
>JAFUJY010000268.1 GCA_017467985.1 Bacillota bacterium | reverse complement strand
CTCTGCATATTCCCACAAACATCGCATGATATAGTTAACCGTACTGAACTCACATCCATGAATGGCTGCGATATACAGCACCTCATTATGACCATGCCCCAATTTGACCAGCGGAATCTCCCTGCCCATGGCACTGGTGCCAATACTGGATACCTCCACCAGCTCTGCGTACAGAATCTCCAGAGAATTCAATTCCACCATCATTCGCTCATAGGTATACAACTCGTCCTGCAGCCGTTCTTCCACAAAGGTCAGTTCTTCCTCTTCGCCGGAAGATTCCTCCTGGGAGGACTCCTCTTGTGACGACTCTTCTTGTGACGACTCCTCTTGTGACGACTCTTCTTCGGAGGATTCTTCAACACTGGACTCCTCCACAAGGGACTCTTCTTCCGAAGACTCTTCTATGGAAGACTCCTGTTCTGAAACCTCTTCCTCTGATGATTCCTGGCTCACTGACGTCTCGGTGCTGCTTTCCCCAATATAATCCTCCACATCATCAATCAAATCATCCAGCGCCGAAAAACAGCCGCTGAACATCATGGTACAACTCAAAACCATTGTGACAACCCAACGCCACTTCCTCATCTATAATTCCTCCCCTAACTTCTTTACGATCTACAACGAAAGTATAACACAATCTCTCTCTATTTTGCTTGACTTTTCCCTTAACAAATCTTAACAAAATCTTACAATTCGTTTCGATCCAACAACACCGTAAACTCTGTATATTGATCATTGCTGACCACATCAATCGTACCATGATGCAATTCTACTAACTGCTTTGCAATGGCCAAGCCCAAGCCTGTACCACCGCTGCCGGTACCACGGGAAGGGTCCGCCCGATAAAACTTTTCAAATAACCGCTTTAATTTCTGGGTTGGAATTCTATCACCGCTGTTGCGCACACCGATACGAATATGAGTATCATTTTGAATTGCCGACAGAGTCACTTCTGTTCCGGCATGACTATAACTTATGGCGTTACGCAGCAAATTATCAAATACCCGGGCCAATTTATCCGCATCCCCTTTGAACTTCAGACCGGACTCAATATGCTGCTCCAGGGTAAGATTTTTTGCCGAAAATGCAGGATAAAACTCTTCGGATATCTGATACAGCATCATGGTTAAGTCAATATGGGTCTCTGACAATTCAACGGTCTGCAGGTTAAACCGTGTAATTTCAAACAACTCATCGATCAGCTGCTCCAATCGATAGGCCTTATTCAGCGCGATCCCCACATATTTTGCCCTTGTCTGGGTATCCAGTTCCGGCAGTTCCTCCAACAGGGACAGATAACCCACCACAGATGTCAAAGGCGTCTTTAAATCATGGGCCAAATAAATAACCAAGTCATTCTTTCGCTGTTCAGCCTCTTTTGCAATCTGGGCACTGCGAAAAATGGAATGCTGAATATCTTTTAACTGCACTTCTGTACTTTTTAACCGCTCGGGATAGTCCGAAACATCCTTCTCCGGTGTCATAAGTACTGTCAAGTCCCGCTGGATCTGCTGGGCGAACCGCCCGCAGTACAGAATTCTTCTTGCGGCAATGATCAGTTCCACAATTACATAGATGGTCACACCCAAAAAGATCCAGGCATCCGCCAGCCAAAAATAGCTTTCCTCCGGCAGCAGAGCATATAAAAACTCTGTAATTCTCTGTTTTACCAATACATCCGTCACCACATAGGCGATAATTAAGAATATCACAGTCCAAAGGAGCGAATAAATCAAGAATCGCCACACCTGACCGGATGCAAAATTTTGTCTTTTATCCCTTTTCAACTTTATACCCTACTCCCCAAACGGTTTTGATCCACTTCGGCTTTCTGGCCGGTTCCCCTAACTTTTCCCGGAGTCTGCGGATATGGACCATAACCGTATTATTGCAGTCAAGATACTTTTCCTGCCACACCTGTTCAAACAACTGTTCCGAGGAGACCACTTCCCCTCGATTTTCGCATAACACCCACAAAATCTTAAACTCAATAGGGGTTAATCCAATCTGCTTACCATATAATGTACATTCGTGGGTTGCCCGGTTGATCACCAGTCCGCCCAAATCAAGAACATCCTTTTCTTCTTCCTCAGCGTGTACATTGCTGTAGCGCTTTGCCCGGCGCAGCTGGGCCTTTACTCGGGCCATCAACTCCAGTGGATTAAAGGGCTTCGTTACATAATCATCCGCCCCCAAACTCAGGCCGTTAATTTTATCCATGTCCTCCCCACGAGCTGTCAGCATAATGATCGGATAGGTATACCGATCCCGAATCCTGCAGCATAAATCAAAGCCACTGATATCCGGCAGCATAATATCCAATATCGCCAAGTCCATCTTCTCTTTTTCCTGCTCAATGGCAGCCAGTGCAGCCCGTCCGTTATAGCATTTGATGACTCTAAAACCGTCATTGGACAAGTATACTTCCAACAGATCGGTGATCTCCCGTTCATCATCCACCACTAATATTGTTTCCTGCACCATTGATCCCTCCCTTGTAAAAGTGCATCAAAGGGACACCTCCCCCGGAAGTGTCCCTTTGACTTATTTTTTCTTAAAAACGATCCACTTGCTGAACACATAATTCATGATAATCACCAGGATATTACTGATAATCTTGATGGGCATGGTGGGCAGTGTAATAATCCACCCGGTAAAGGCCAGCAAAAATACCATATCAAACACACCGGAAAATACCCTGGCTGAAACAAAGGTCAAAAACTCCCAGGCAAGTTTCCTGCCGTTCCATCCCTCACTGCGAAATACAAATAGCTTGTTGGTTACAAAGGCAAACAGAACCCCTGCAATCCACGCAGTTGTATTGGACACCACTTTATCAATACTCATGCATTCATGCATAACAAAGAAAACGCCTAAGTTCAGTAATGTGGTTAACCCACCAAATACCAAGTACCAGAAGGTTTCTTCGTATTTTTTATATAAACCCCAACACAGATCCCACAACTTGTTCATTTTTCATCCTAGCTTTCGCGCAAGCGAAAGCATCCTTTCTTTCGGAATTGTGACTGGTTTTGCGAAGCAAAATCGCCGCTGCTCACAGTGGCGAAAGCCACAAAACGCGGTGTGAAAAACTTGTTTTTCACACGGCCACCTTCTTTTTATACATCTCACTGCCGATCCAATAAGCAGCCAAAATCATACATCCGCATACGCTGATGGCAATACCTGCCTTCAGACCAGGGGTATTATAATAGAAGCGAATGGTATTATCGCCGGCCTGGGCCTTCACAGCCATGAAACCGATCTGTACCTTCTCCACTTCCACCGGCTCACCATTGACCTCCGCAGTCCAGCCCTCTTCGTAGGGTACGCTGAAGAATACCAGATTGTCGCTTTCCAGCTCAATCTTGGCGGTAAAGCCCGTATTATCATAACTGAAATAATAGGCGGATTCTGCAGCACGTTCATCACAGTCCTCAACGAACTTCTCATAAGTATAACTGAAACTGCGCTCAGAAGAAGCCTCCAGCATAAGATCACCGTATTTTTCTGCCTGCTCGTCACTCAAGATCAGGGCCTTTAGCATCAGTTCATCCCGGTTGTTGACTCCCATCTGGTCCACGACGGACTGACGGATAAATACATCATAGGTAAAGCCCATGGGAATATAATTTTCATTTTCCCATACGGCAAAACCGGCCATGTCATACAAATAGGTGTAACCCGGCATCTTGGTTTCCGGATTCTCTTCCGTGGGATCGCCAAAAATGTCTGAACGATAATCAATACGGTCGCAGAAATATTTTACCGAGAATAGTGACCTGGATGCATATCGTTTATAATCCATCTTGGAGTTAACATCCCGCTCGTCACCAATATATTCATAAAAATCCATAATGGATACGGGTACAATACTGTGGAAGGCATGCATGTCCGGCACCTCCCAGAACATACCCATATTAATAAAGGAATCGTCATTATCGATACGGAAGAACCGATCCCGATCCTCCTCCGGGAAATAAATCTTGTCCTGTCCCTGGATCGCATCCGGAATAATATAATTCTTTGTGTCGTAGGAACGAGTCTTACCGTATACCACATAATAATTACCGTAAATCATACCAAACAAACACACTGCAATCAGCAGATAATTGGCAAACAGCTTGGGCCGCAGCTGTCGATGCTGGAAAATATAATATAATCCATAGGCTGAAACAAGACAGGTCAAACACATGATGACAAAGGGCACAGTAAAGGTTTCATTGAAAATACCCAGCTCAATGACTTCCTCTTCCACCTCTTCCATCTCCACAGTCACGTTGCCCGCAGAGTCCGTTATCTGCACCGGTACTTCGTTGGTTACAGTTTCCATTTCAGGAGTCAGCACCATGGCCAAAATCACAATCACAGTAAATACGGTGGTAATCTTGAAACCATCCATCAGTTCCTGCTGGTCTCCCTGCTCCAAGGTCATCACCGTGGCCAGGATGAGAATCAGCACAAACATGAAGTACCATCTTGCATAATAGGAGTCGTTCATCATAGTGAACATACTGTTCAGTCCCGGAATAAAGGCCATGATAAACAGTAAGATAATAAAGTGCTTCAGCCAATGTCTGCGCTTCTCCCGCAAAAAGGCGATAACACCGCACATGCTCAGCACCGGAATATAAGCCTGTACAGAAGTCCAGCGCATGTAAGAATTGGTAATGAAAATAGGCTGAGAGGGCAGCTCCGGCGGGAAGAAGAAGTTCAGCAAAATCACCCAGGGCTTACGCTCATAGTCATAAATCCAGAAATCATACCCAGTCAGGAACCCGCTGGAACGGGGATTATCCAGCATGACAATTAAGGACGGCAGCACCAAAAAAGCACTGATCATAAAGCCCAGAATCGCCTCCACGCCCACTGCAATAAAGCGCTTAAACGTAGTTTTGTATCCGCCCATCCATACTTTTACAAAGAAGTACAGAATCATAAAGACGGCTTCCCCCGCAAAAAATACATAATTGATAATGGCATTGATGGCTACCGCCAGGGCAAATACCCCCCGGGTATTATTCTCCACCAGCTCGTCCATGCCAATCAGCATCAGCGGGAAGAATGCCATCACATCCAGAAAATGGTTAAAGAAGGTGTTGTACATGGTATACCCGGAAAAAGCATACAACAACCCACCCAAAATTGCATATTCAGAATGCTTTACATAACGGCGCAGCCATGCCGTTGCCGTCATAGACATGGTGGCATACTTTAACATCAGCAGCGGCCCCATCAAATAAGGTACCCAATCATTTGGAAATGGCAGTGTCAGCCAGAAAAAAGGACTGCCCAGCAAATAAAAGGTATACGAACCAATAAAATTGGCACCCAAATCCGTATACCAGTTCCACCCCAGATTACCGGAGCGCACCGCCGAATGGGCCAGTTTATAAAAAGGCACCTGCTGGGAATTAAAGTCCCCTAAAAACAAAAAGTACCCCTGATCCCAGATGATCGCCGGCAAGAACATCACAATCGATGTAATCAGTGCCAGCATAAAGCTCTTAAATAATATATGACGGCCATTACAGATTCCAAACCAGTCTTCATTTAATGGCTGCTTTTTCTTTTTCGTTACTGTTTGTACCGTTCCCTCTTCCGGTACTTTTACCTGTTCGTCTTCCATTGCGCAGACTCCCCCTTATTTTAATCACTATCAAATTATAGCATTTGCCTCAATAAAAATCAAGGGATTTAGCACCTCTATTTGTAAATAAATACATATATTGACTTTTCCCCTGGGATATGATATTCTTTTTATGAAACATGTTCATAAAAACGAGGTGTTACATATGCCAAAGATTATTGAAGATCTCCGAGAAAATATTTTAAGAGTTTCCAAGCGCATCCTGCTGAATGCGGACTATCATACGCTGACCATTCGCCGAGTGGCTGCAGAATGTCATGTGGCCGTAGGTACTGTCTATAACTATTTTGAATCCAAGGACATGCTGGTCGCCTCCATCATGCTGGATGACTGGTTAAAAATGCTGGACAATGCCAGCCTGGCTTCTTCCCAGGCTGATACTGTCATCGATGGTCTGCAGGCTGTATACCGGGCCATCTCCTGCTTTACCCGCCTTTACGAAAATGCATGGGCCCAGAACGGAACTCCTTCCCAAACCAACGAGATGCTGCGTACCCGCCATTCTCTGTTGCTGCAGCAAATTGTAAACATTATTACTCCTCTTCTGGAACACTTTAATTGTCTTTTTACCGAAGGTCTTCCTGTCTTTTTGGCAGAAGCTCTGCTCTCCACAGCCATTCATTCTGATTTATCCTATGAGCAAATGCAGCCTATCTTGCAAAAATTGCTTAAATAAATACTATCGAAAGGATCCTTTACCATCATGAAAATTACAGTCATCAACGGCAGTCCCAAGGGCCGCAATAGTATTACTCTGCAGACCGTATTGTATCTGGAACAGTGTTTTCCGGAGCATACCTTTTCCTATCATGCCGTAGGCCAGCAGATTCGCTCCATCGCTAAGGATCCCGACAAGGTTCTGGCCTCCATGCAGGAAGCAGACTTGATTTTATTTTCCTATCCGGTATATACTTTTATCGCTCCCTGCCAGCTCCATCGTTTTATGGAACTGGTTAAGGACTCGGGCATTGACCTCTCCGGCAAGTTTGTCAGCCAAATTACCACATCCAAGCACTTTTACGATGTGACGGCCCATCGTTATATTCAGGACAATGTTCAGGACCTGGGCATGAAGTACATCCGGGGACTGTCCGCGGATATGGACGACCTGCTCCACGAAAAGGGACAGACCGAGGCCCGCAAGTTCTTCCGTTACATCCTGTGGTGCATGAAGCAGGATCACTATGAAGAACTGCCCCAGCCGGCGCCTGCATTTGTTCCCATAGCTGTTCATATCCCTGCTCCGGCACCTAAGCACAGCAAAAAGGACGTGGTGATTATTACTGATTGCCGCCCTGAGGATCAGCAGCTGCAGCGGATGATCGCCCGCTTTCGCTCCGTCCTTCCCCTGAAAAGCCGGGTAGTTAACATT
>JAFUJY010000267.1 GCA_017467985.1 Bacillota bacterium | reverse complement strand
CGCCGCAGTTGAACCATCAGATCCTTATTCTCAACTGCGGCGTTATTGTGATTTTTCCGCCTATACATTATAATAAAAATCGAGGCGCTTCAAAAACACTCTTCCAAAGGAGATCATTATATGAACATACAAACCGTTGGCAATCAAATTGCCCTTTTACGCAAGCAAAAAGGACTCACCCAAAACGAATTGGGTGAGCGCCTTAATGTCTCTTTTCAAGCTGTAAGCAAGTGGGAACGGGGCGAAACCTTGCCCGACACCGCTCTTCTGGTGGACCTAGCTGAGATTCTGGATACCACCGTGGACTTCCTTCTCACCGGCGGCAGCAAAGCCCTGTCCTACAAGGGAAAAATCACCGTATCTGACATGATGGAAGGGATCCGCTGTCTAAAAACCATGGGTGAGCTGCTGGGCAAGGAAAATATCATTTATCGTTATGCCATCGAAGGCATCAATGAAAAAATGAATACGGATATTGAACCCAGCTTTACCGACGATTATTTATTTGAATGCTTTGTGACCGAGGCCATTATTCAGAACCTGAAGGCTGGTGCCTATATCGATTTAACCGATGTCAAAAAGCATTTCAAACATGAGCATTTCCGGGATATTGTATTGGACTATGCTCGTAAGTACGATATTAAATAAGCTTCTCCAATCCCTGCTCGAGATCTTCAATCAGCGTATTTACATCCTCTAAACCCACATGGATACGGATTAAATTGTCCGGCTGTCCGGCAGCACGGGATGCATCGTCACTTCCCAACAGTATGCACAAACTCTCAAAGCCACCCCAACTGCATCCATTTTGGAAGTAATGCAGGGAGTTAACTAGCTTCTTGGCGCTTTCTGCACCGCCCTTTACCGTAAAGCTCATTAGGCCATTGGTCCCAGACAAGTATTTTTGGAACATCTCCGGCTGGGTATAGGTGGCAGATCCGGGATAAAATACTTTATCCACCTTGGGATGATTCTCAAGAAATGCTGCAACCTTCATGGCATTGGCTCCGTGCTGCTTTACACGCAAGGGAAGTGTACGCAGCCCTCGAATCAGCAGCCAGGCCTGGTGGGGATCCATATTTCCGCCCAATAAAGAACGTTCATTACTTTGGATGCTCTGGATAATCTCCCGCCGGGCCACCAGGGCTCCTGCTACAATATCACTGTGGCCACCCATATACTTAGAAGCCGTATGACAAACGATGTCAATACCATACTTTAAGGGCTGCTGGTGCAAAGGTGTGGCATATGTATTATCAATTACCGTACCGATGCCCCGTGCCTTGGCCATCTCTGCAATTCCTTCCAAGTCCTGCATTTTGAAGATCAGACTGGAGGGGCTCTCCACATAAATCAGCTTGGTATTGGGCTGAATGGCTGCCTCAATCTCTTCCAGAGAATCCCCGTCCACCAAGGTATAGGTAATATCAAACTTTTTCAGGTAATTCTTGACCAGTCTCAAAGTACAGCTATAGGATGTGGCTACCAAAACCACATGACACCCAGCCGTCACAAAATGCAGTACCGCACTGCTGATGGCACCCATGCCGGATGAAAAACATAATGCACCATCTCCACCCTCCAAGGCCGCAATCTTGCGCTCTGCAATGTCAATGGTAGGATTACTGCTGCGAGTGTAACTATACTCTGCTGTTGCCACATCATTGCTCTCTGTGGGCAGCACAAACAACGAGTTCTGGTAAATGGGCGGTACGATTGCTCCGGAATATTTACCATATTCATCCCCCACATGGGCACAAATATCTTCCGGTGTATGATATTGACGATCCTTTTCCGTTAAAAAAGCCATAAGAATTTCCTCCTTATTCTTCTATATATACTGCAATTTTGATTACGCCGTCTTGCTTCTTTTCAAACAGCTCATAGGCGGCTGCAATATCCTTCAAGGCATATCGATGGGTAATGAGCGGCACGGTATCAATGGCACCCTGCTCAATGAGCCGCAGGGTCTCATCACAGTCACAGCCATCCACTCCACCCGTCTTAAAAATCAGATTCTTTCCATACATTTGGGGCAAGGGCAAAACCTGTGACTCATCATACAGTGCCACCACGGTCACGATGGCATTGGGACGGGCACACTGCCAGGCCAACTCAAAGGTCTCGGGGGCGCCGGCCACTTCCAGTACCACATCTGCTCCACCATGATCACTGTTTTTCTGAACAAATTGCTGCAGATTTTCCGGCTCCACCGTCAGCACAGATGGATAATGATCATGAATAAACTGCAGACGACAGGGATCCTTCTCACACAAAATAATGCGTTTGGGTGACTTTAACATCACGCACAGCAGTGTACAGATACCGGTAGGTCCTCCGCCGATAATGAGCACCGTATCCTCCGAACTAATCTCAGAAATCTTCGCCGCCCAGTATCCGGTGGCCAGTACATCTCCCACCAGCAATGCCTGCTCATCACTGACTGTATCAGGAATCTTATTCAGGCCTTGATCCGCAAAGGGCACCCGAACATATTCAGCCTGGCCGCCATCAATGCGGCAGCCCAGCGCCCAGCCTCCATTGGGATCGGTACAGTTATTCACAAATCCATGTTTACAGAAAAAGCATTCTCCGCAAAAGGTTTCCACATTCACAGTTACACGATCCCCGGGCTTTACATGGGTTACACCCACACCCACTTCTTCCACAACACCCACCATTTCGTGCCCCACTGTAATTCCCGGCACTGCCCGGGGAACAGAGCCATGCTTAATGTGCAGGTCACTGGAGCAAATGCTGGCCAGTGTCACCTTCACAATGGCATCCCGTTCATGCTGCAAAGTGGGTCTGGGCTTGTCCATCAGTTCAAAATGACCTTTTTCCTTATAGGTATAGGTAAGCATGATTACTCCTCCAGATACTTTACGACTTTTCCTGTGGCTTTAGCATATTCGATTTCCGAACGGGTACTGGAACCGATATATCCTCCCACATTAATCACAAAGATTTCATCTGCCATATCAATCTTGTGTTTGTGCATGTCATCCAGCATCAGTTTGGTTTGGGTCAGCGTGTCTTCAGACATCCCCTCCCACACCTCATGATCTCCGGAATGACCAAATAATCCCACACTGATTACAATATTGCCTTCCAGCATAAGGCGCTTTTGCGCCGCCATAAATTCATCCTTAAATCGTGTACTGCCGCACAGGGTAATGACTTTATAGTTACCTACCATGACTTACTGAATCTCCAAGCCATCGCTGAAAGCATTACCCACCTTCTCGCCCAACACACAGTAAGTATTGTTCATGGGATCAAAGGTGATGGGCTGCAGTTTAGCAGGATCCACCATGCCATTTTCATTCAGCACACTCTCATCGGCGCATACATTCACAATACGGCCAAATAACCGACAATTCTCCGGATTATACTCGATGAGTTCACACTCCACGGCCATGGGCAACTCCTCAATCAGCGGAGCATCCACAAAGGATGACGGCACAATATGAAAACCGGCCCGAGCCACTTTATCCGGTACTTCATTACCGGACACAACGCCCACATAGTCACAAGCCGCTACATACTCTGCTGTGGCCATGCTGACGGTAAAGGCCTTGCGTACCTGGATATTCTTTGTAGTCTTATGATCTGCACTCAGGCAAATCATAATTTCATTTTCTTCACTCAGTCCACCCCATGCCGCATTCATGGCATTAGGGACTCCATTCTCATCATAAGCAGCAATAATAAACACCGGCTGGGGATATAACATGGGTTTGGAACCAAAGTTCTTTCGCATCACTAACACTCTCCTTATTCAAGCTCTTGTATCATTTATAACACATTCAATTTATTTTTACAATACTTTAGGATGAATTTTTCCTATACAAAAAACCGGCTCATACTTTGAACCGGTCTTCATTCGTTGAATTGCTATCATACAGGTATTAAAGCTTCAGCACTTCTTCTTCTCTCTCCCGGAAATAATTGACACTGTCAAATACCAGTTTGTCAAGAATTTTGGGATCTGTTTTGGCATTCTGAGCAGGATAGGGATCGCCGCCGGGGCCGAGGGGCTCGGGCGTTACAAAACAGCACTCATCGTTATTATAGCCAATCAGATACAAGGCCATGATGATTGTGTCAATATCCAAAGAACCATCTCCCAATGCACAGCGATTGGTATCTGCCATATGAAGATTGGTCAGCATACTGCCGGCATCCACAAGCGCTTGGGCAATATGACTCTCACCCACCAGCATATGATATACATCGCCGTTGATATGCTGCACTCCGGGATGATTCAGACGTGCAATATAATCCTTCGCCTCGGCAAACGTATGTACAATACTGGTCTCTGCCGCGCGGATAGGTTCGATTGCTGCTCTGATTCCGTAATTCACAAATACATCCGCAACCCTGGAAAGGCTATCGATACTTCTTTCAATTTCACTGTCATCGTACTTACCTGGTCTGCCCACTGCTGCTGGACACACCAGCATATATTTTCCACCCATCTGAGCCGTAAACTCTGCTTCCCGCTTGATATAATCAATGGCTGCCTGACGCTTGATGTGACGATTGGATGACAGGTCGTTATCTGCACTGAACATTCCACAAATTCCACCGGTTTTAATCCCATGGGCTTCCATAATCTTTTTGACTTCAGCCGGTCTGTAGCCAAGATCCGGTCCATAGTGATTGCCATGTAGTTCAATAAATTGAATCCCCGCCTTTTCCAATCTGGCACAGGAAACATCAAAATCCTCCAGGCCAAATCCCCAGTTGCTCCAGGAGAACTGCAGACGCTTTTGGAAAAGCTCCGGTGACTCTTTCTTTTTCTGAACAAATGCATTTTTAATTTTCTGATTGATTTCTTCAAAACGCTGTAAACTCATAGTACTCTCTCCTTTGCTATAAGATGATTGTACTATCATTATACTTACATAACCATCGCAAAAAAAGAACGACTTTTATTCAAAAAAGTGTCCTTATTTGCCATCACGGTATTTTTTAGGAGATGTCCCATAGTGCTTTCTGAAAATACGATGGAAATAGCTTATGTTATCATATCCCACATCCAGTGCAATTTCCATAACCGATTTAGAGGTGGTTGTCAGCAAGTATGCAGCTACCCCCAACCTCTTATTCTGTAAAAGTTCTGTATAATTTTTCCCTGTACGCTTTTTGATTTCTTTTGAAAGCCAATTAAAATCATAATGCAGCAGATCTGACAATTCAGACAGATGTCCTTCCAGATAATTCTTCTCGATATAACTAAGAACATCAATCATCAGCTTTTGTTCCGTCTGCATATCTGTTTCCAGTAGATGGGTACAATTGATTAGCTCCAGAAATAACAGTCCCATGGTCGCTTGATTAATATTTCGCTTTCCTAACGGATTTTCCCATAAGGACCATATTAGGTTTTCTATGAGATTTTGTGCCGGCAATACACCTGCCACCTTAAAATGTAGATATCCCGGAGTATGATTACTGCTTCTAAGACATCCCATAATAAATTCTCTCAATTGATTCTCTTCTGCTTCGATCATATTCAGACCATACTCCAAAAACTCCGGCAAAATGAAAAAGTTCATTCCGATATCGTCCACGCCCGCCGGAAAAATCTCATGAACCGCACTTTGATTTAAAAACAACAATTCTCCCGGCTGCAATACAACTTCCCGTCCATTGACAATATGATGGGTTACACCGGAGCACATATAAATAAATTCGATAAAATTATGTCTGTGGGGTGGGAAATGTACAAAACGAGTATGGGCCCTCATACAAATGATCTTTTCGTCCCCCATCAGCTTTTGTGAATCAAACACTTCTGGATTGGTGGTGATATAAATATCCGGATCGATCTCTCCGCTTCCTTCAAGAATCGCCCGTTCTTCAGGCGTTATCTGCTTTAGAGCCCTTAATAATTCTTCCGTCATCCTTCTCGCCCCCTTTTGCTTGATTATACCACAGCTATTATTTGCAATCAACCTTTGATTTTTTCTCTCATATGGGTTATAATAAAGCTATCTTATAACCAAGGAGGATTATAATGACTCTCACATTCGACCAAATTTGCAGCATCACCACCGGTGCCGCTCAAATCACCCAAGAAGAAAATGGTATTGTTTTTCATCGATTTACTGCCCCTCAAGAAAATTTATATAAAAGTACCGGGCAAGATGGCTGTACAAAGGCCTATTCCACGCCCGGCGTAAAGCTAATGTTTAGAACTGATAGTCCCACCCTTACCATGCGTGTGGCTGTCAGCCCCGGTTCTTCCCGTACTTATTTTTCCTTTGATGTGTATGTGAATGAAACTTTGGCAGATTGTCTTGATAATTTCCCCGCCGAGGGGCTGCCCATCCCCTATCCTAAGTTTCCTTGTCCGTTGGGACACTTTTCAAAAACCATTGACCTGGGCCCTGGCATTAAAAATGTGTCTATCGCCTTTCCCTGGTCTGTGGCCCCGGTATTAGAAGAACTCTCCCTGGAGGATGAAGCCCTGCTGGAACCCATAAAACCGGCTCGTAAAATGGTTGCCTTTGGCGACTCCATCACCCATGGTTACGATGCTCAGCGACCTTCACTACGTTATGCAGCCCAGCTGGCAGCAGCTTTGGATGCAGAAGAGTTCAACAAGGGTATCGGCGGCGAGGTTTTTGTGCCGCCTTTGGCAAAGCTAAAAGAAGATTTTGTGCCTGATTTTGTTACCGTGGCTTATGGCACAAACGATTGGGCAAAAACTTCACTGGATACCTTTAAGACGAATTGCCGTTCCTTCTATAGTTTACTTTCACAGAATTACCCTTCTACTCCTATTTTTGCCCTTACACCCATTTGGCGTAAGGACCGGGATGCAGTCACTGCCGTTGGCTCATTTGACAGCGTGGAACCTTTAGTTCGTGAGTTAACTCAGGACCTGCCCAATGTGATTGTAATTTCCGGTGCTGATCTTGTCCCCAAAGATGAAAACTACTATGCTGATTTTTCCCTTCATCCCAACGATGAAGGATTTAACCACTACTATCACAATCTATACAAAAAAATAAAGGCGGAGCTTGATCGTTTCTGATCAGGCTCACGCCTTTTTTATATCCTGGCAGTTTCCTTATCAATCACCTGCTGGATCCATTCCTTCTCACTCAACTGCTTGGCCTCTTCATTCATGACGGATTCCTCCGCATAATGATCAAAGATTACCTGTTTGTTGTGCAGCAGCTTCATAATATGCTCATCCACACATTTCATACCCAACAGGCGATATACCAGTACATTACGTACCTGACCCATACGATACACACGGGCCACCGCCTGGTTTTCCGTGGAGGGCTTCAGCTGGGGTTCACAGAAAATAACAATGCTGGCCGTCTGGATATTCAAGCCGGTACCGCCGGCATCCACCTGGCTGACCAAAACCGACCCACCGGGGGCTTCCCTGAACTCTTCGATAATCTCCAAACGGCGCTGAGGCGGTACAGATCCTGTAATGGGATCCAGACAGCGTCCTTTTAGCAGTTTACACACTTCATCAATGGTATGACGAAAATATGAAAAAACAATAACTTTACGCTGCTGCGCCGCTGCTTCGTTACAAATCTCCATAAGACGGCGAGCTTTGGCCGACTTGGTTATATCTGACACATTCCAGGAAACCTGACGCATTCCCATAAAGTTCCGACGAATGACGGACTGGTTATAGGCGATTCGTTCTTCCTGGGACAGATCCACCCATTCCTCGCTCTCAATCAGCTCCGGCAGTTCCTGCAGCACTTCTTCTCTGGTACGACGCAGATATACCGGTGCCAGCTTTTCTCGGAATACAGGAGCCGAGGCCAAACCTCTGATTTCTTTTAGATCTTTTGCCACTTGAGGCTGCAGGCAGTTCACCAAATGACACATTTCATCCACACGATTCTCCAAGGGCGTACCCGTCATGAACAGTATCCGCTGGCATTGCTTGCTCAGGGCACAAATCGCCTTTGTACGCTTGGCATAAGGATTCTTCACATAATGGGCTTCATCCACCACCAGCATATCAAAATGAAAATCCACCGGCAAACTAAATCTTTGCAGGGATTCATAAGTGGTTACTGCCACGCCACCCTCTGTGAACCACTCTTTCAGTGCTCTTAAGTCTCCGCCGTGAATTTTCACCGGCCGCAGCTGGCTATGCTGTGTAATCTCTTTGCACCAGTTCACCAGCACACCAGCCGGACAAACCACCATAAAATGGCTCTTCTTTTCCGATGCTGCCAAAGATGCCATAGCAGCGATGGCCTCCACCGTCTTACCCAGTCCCATTTCATCTCCCAGCAACACGTTTTTCTGATGCAAGATATATTTGCAGCCAAATTCCTGATAAGGACGCAGTGTCGCCTTTAACAAAGACCGATCCAAGGGATAGTTATTGATGGCCGCCGCCAAATCCGCCGGCAAATCATTTTGAATGGTTCCCAGATTGATCTGATAGGGTACCAGTTTTTCTAATATTGCGTAATATTCTGCGGCTCTGCGTATAAAATCCGCAAACTTCTCATCATCCTCTGCCAGAATCGCCCGTTCATAATCTGCCGTCTGGCGCTCCACTGACTGGGGAAATGCCCCTTGCAGCAATCCATCCAAATATTGAAATGCCTCCAATGGGGGGCCTGAGGGTCGAGGCAGCATGGCAAGCTTGGCTGCCAGGTCCGCCTGCTCCATCAGCATATCGTGAAAACGGTTATAAAATTCTCTGCATTTCTCCACAATGCCCTTGGTGTGAAGATATACATACAACCCATTAATCAATGCCCGATTCTCCGCCGACGGATCATCGTATTTCAGACGAATTGCAGTGGACTGGGCCGCAGTTTTGGCCATATCATTTACGATATCCTTTACCTTTTTTGCAGTCTGCTCTCCTACACCCTTTAATTTCTTCAACTCTTCTAAAGACATTTCGTGTACCTGGGCCACATTATGAATGCCCTGATCCCGAAATGTCTGTACCCGAATACCAGCTTTTCCTTGATTGATCTGATCAATATCGATCCCACTCAACACCGCCGGAACCGCCCTGTGCTGAATCTCTTCCAGCACGTGCTGTAAACTTTTTTGCTGGATCTCGTCACATAATATAATATTATATAACTGCTGATCCAACGCCCGAATCCTGTCAACAGCGGATTGAATCGTTATCAGATTCATAAAAAATCACCACCAAAATCATTATTCTTGTGACAAACTTAGGATGTCACAGGATACAACGATCCCGGTGGTGAAATATCCGTTTCAAACCGTATAAGTTTTTGCAAACTTTTCCTCCTTTTCTGGGCATTTATTTGCAGAAACTTATACGGATTTGCATCAACTGCATCAGCACCCTTTATGCGTGGGCTAATAGCGGCACCATTAATTTATTTTCCTCAAACTCCGGCCACCATGCACCCAATACATGCATGGTACGGTCATCCTGATCCATTTCCCTCACAGTAAAACCGGTCACCTCCACAGGTGTAAAGCCCAGGACCACATGACGCACCTCTGGCCCAAAGCCTTCCGCAATACGGTTCAAATCCTGCAGTGACTTTGCAATCACCTGATTGATAACCACTGTATCACCCTCAACCTCGGCCACCACATAGGCACCCAGTTCCCGATTATAATACACATCATTGCGCATATACTTGGTCAGATAAAACATATTCAGCTGACTGTTATCCACCATATCAAAAGAAGAATGACGAGCACCACTGCGAATCAGTTCTTCGATCATATCCCACTTCTCCCGCTGGCTCATGTCCACCTTCTCCATGGTACATACTGCCGATGCCACATCCTTCACATACTCAAACTGTTTAATGGTCTGCAGTCCAAATTTCGGATAAAACTCCAGTACATTGTTGCCAGCAAACAAATATACACCGTCCACCTGATCATAATATTCAGCCTCAATGGCTTCCATAATGCGGCGGATCAATCCCTGATTACGGTATTCCTTATAGGTCATTACCGTCCCCAGCTGAATCAAATGCTTTACTTCTCCATTCCATTCAAAATCAGTCCGGTTCACTGACACGTTGGCCACAATCTTGCCATCCAGCATAATGGAATGGGGATTATAACGATCCGTCCAATAGCCATTCTGATACCAATCTTCAAAATTACTGCCAAAGGTCTTCTTAGCCAATGCATTAAAGCTCAGCCGCAGCTCCTCATTATCGCGATAACCGCTGATTACCTGAATCTCACTCATAATGATACCTCCTTCTTAATAAATACATTATACCAGACCATTTTTCTCTTTCCTAGTCCCAATATTTTTCTAAAAAAACAGGAGTCGTCATGACTCCTGTTCCTTCATTTGCTTGATAATCCGCAGTATACTCTTTTCAGTTAAAAAATACTGTTCTGCCAGTTCTGCCGCTGAGGCACCGTCCTCATACGCCCGAAAAATCTGCTGATTTCTCTGGTGCAGCTCTGCACGAGTCTGAGTCGTTGCTCCCCATTCCAGGCGGTGCTCCGCCTTTCTGGGAATATAAATGGTCTGGCCATCCACATACTGCTGTATCAATTGTATAAGTTCCTCAGGCAGAATTTCTTCTGCTTTTTTATAGCCCATGTTTGCCCTCCTAAATGTATTTTCCAATCTTTAGGAATAGCAATGGCTATAACAACACCGACGATTGCAATAGCCAATGCTATGCAAACTGAACGTATCTTCTCATAAAGCAGCTTCCTCCTTTTTATGATACTAGGGTCAAAAGGTCATATAGTTTCATGCGGGCATGAAACTATATGACTTTGGGACCCGCAAAACACGAATAAGTAGCCATTTTTCGCAGAAAAATGAGCGGATTATGAGTGTTTTAGGCTTGCGGAAGTG